>NZ_CEYLVT010000316.1:0-6790 GCF_982860115.1 Moorena sp. | reverse complement strand
TACTGGACTTCTTTGAAGCAACTACTTTTTCCCCAGCTGCGATCGGTGCGACTAACACATTAGGGGATTCAACATATGTCAGCTTTTTTAACCAATCTGAGTTTCTGGCTTCTGCTCTAGCTCGGTTAATCAGGTCATAGGATGATTGTCCTACATCAGGTCTAGATTCAAATTCTAGTTTGGTTTTGCCCGATTCATAACCATATACTTTCGTAGCAGCTACCACATCACCTAGTTTGACATCTTTAATTCCTCCAGCCACTCCCACAAACATCACAACATCAGGCTGGAAGTGAGCGATCGCTCTTTCTGCTTCCATTGCTGCTCCGTCATTTCCTGCACCAATCTCAACAATTCCTACTTCCCAGGATTTACCATTATCTGAAAACTGTCCTAGTTCATAAATTGTTCCTTGTTCATGTGTGTCCTCTTGAAGATTGCTCAAATGATCCTTAACAGCATCGTATTCAGCAGGAATAGCGGTTAATATAACTGCCCGGTTCATAAATCTTTGCTAGTTAATGTCAGTAAGGGGTTCATCTTATTTTTATTCTTTGAGGGAGTGGTGCGTTACGGGGCTGGGTTTTTCAACACTGGGAACTGAGAAAATCACCTCTAGCCCGCCCCTAACGCACCCTACGCCACTATATATCATTAACCAGTAGATGCCTAAAATCCAATCTTGATTTAGTTTAACACAATAAAATCCCGGTAATAGGGAGTCTGGAGTTGGGAATAGAGAATAAAAATTATCACAATTTATTTAGTAAATATATAAAAAATACTGGTATATATTTCCTTGATTAAGGATTAAAAAAATATAAAAATATAGGTAAAAATACTCTAAAAAAAGCCTAGGTTAAGGCTAACATTTTACCTCTGTTACCTATTCCCGATTACCTGTTCCATGAAAAAACAATATACCAATTCATTTTCGTACAATTTTATTCAATAACCACTCCAAAAAAAAATTCTAAAATTCCTTGACAAATAATTTTATAATCGTTATGATTATATTTATCAATCTCAAACACAGATTTAATTATGACTGAAGACTTTGTACCAAACGAAAACAACAATCCTGAAGAGACTACTCCCGATAATACTCCTCAGGAACCTTCCCAAAAAAAATACCCAGTTAAGCACATTTTGAAAGGGTCGCGTAAGGCAATACTCAATACCATGCATACCCTTTATGCACTGCGTTACGCGGAAATCTCGGAGTGGAGCCCCCTTCAGCCCACTGGCATCCCAGGGGAATTCATCACAATGATGACGAAGTATTTAATTATCGGTTAAACTAATCTACAGGGGGTTTTACCCCCCTGGCAAAAAAATCAGGTCTGATATCAGTGGTCAGCGGTCAGCCCTTGGCCTTTGGGTAATAGCTAATAGCTGAATGTAATAGCTGATAACTGTTCGCGTAGCGCTTAAGCTTACGGTCTGATTAAATCGGATGATGTCTGGTTTGGTTTACAAAGTTGAGTCATAAAGATAATTTATAGCCGTGGAAAGTATTTCTGCGGCTATTTTTTTTGTTGAAGGTTGGGAGGTTTAAGGTTGGGATGTTGAAGGTTATGAGGTTGTTCGCGTAGCGTGGCCTTTTGGCCAAGGTTTAAGGTTGGGAGGTTGTTCGCGTAGCGTGGCCTTTTGGCCAAGGTTTAAGGTTGGGATGCAGAATGTAGAATGTAGAATGTATAATTCCCAATTCTTAATTCTTAATTCTTAATTCTACATTCTAAATTCTTAATTTACAGAGGTACTGTCAAAACAAATCCAGGTAATACGTCTTCTCCAGATAAACTAACTGGAAATTGGACTATTTCTACTGGTTGATTGGGACGGTATATTTCTACTTGCTGATTCTGAGGGTTAATTAACCAACCTAGTTGTAAGCCACTGTTGAGGTATTCTTGCATCTTGTCTTGTAGAGACTTAAGTGTATCTGTCCGTGAACGCAATTCAATCACAAAATCAGGACAAATAGGGGGAAACTTTTGCTGTTGTTCTGGAGTAAGAGCTTGCCAACGGTCTAACATTACCCAAGCTGCATCGGGGGATCTATCTCCGCCGTTAGGGAGTTTAAACATGGTGGAGGAACTGAAAACTTTTCCCATGTTAGTTTGACGGTTCCAAATCGTTAGTTCAGTAATCAAATCTGCTTCTTGATTTCCACTAATTCCTCCTACTGGTGGCATGATAATTAATTCTCCCTTAGCAGTGCGCTCTATCTGGAACTCTGGATTTACTTGACAAAGATGATAAAATTGATTATCGGTAAAATCCACATTTTCTAAGTTAAGGGTGACAAACATCATTAACCTCCGAGTTGGTATTCAAATAATTTTGTATCCAATTGCAACCATAGATTAGTAACTGGTCTAAATCGAGGACTTGATCTAAATTCCATATAATAACAGTGTTGTCTCCACTAGCAGAGGCGAGCATTTCACCATTGGGGCTGAAAACTACGGCTAAGACGCCATCGCTATGTCCTTTCAGGGTAGTTAAAAGGGTTCCATCCTGGTTCCAGAGTTTGACGGTTTTGTCATAACTAGCGCTAGCAATTGTGTTACCGTCAGGGCTAAAGACTACTGCTAATACCCCTGCTTGATGACCGTTGAGGGTAGTAATCAAGGTTCCATCGCGCTTCCAGAGTTTAATGGTTTTGTCCCAACTCGCGGACGCAATGGTTTCACCGTCGGGACTGATGGCAACGCTGTAAACTCGGTCATGGTGCCCCTTTAGGGTAGTAATCAAGGTTCCGTCTGGCTGCCAAAGCTTGACAGTTTTATCCCAACTGGCGGAAGCAATTAGAGTCCCGTCTTTCTTGATGCAGTCGCTCATGGGGGAAACCCCCAAGACCGCGCTGCATCGCTTGCTGAAGGCTAGTCCATAAATGCGATCGCTATGGCCCTTGAGGGTATTAATTAAGGTACCGTCCCGTTTCCAGAGCTTAATGGTTTTATCAGCACTAGCGGACGCCATCATTTCACCGTCGGAGCTGAAGACTACTGCTAAAACATCGCTGCTATGGTTTGTTAAGGTTTTTAGCAAGCTACCGTTTCTGTGCCAGAGCTTGATGGTGTTATCGGCACTAGCAGAGGCAATCATCTCACCATCGGGGCTAATGGCTATTCCCAAAACTCTAGCGCTATGGCCAGTTAGGGTTCTTTGTAGACTACCGTCTTTATTCCACAGTTTCACGGTCTGATCCCAACTCGCGGATGCAATGGTTTTTCCGTCTGGGCTAATGGCCACTGCCCAAACTAAATCACTATGCCCCCTGAGCTTGGTGAGGATGATGCCATCGGGTTTCCAGAGCCTAACCGTTCCATCCCAACTCGCCGATGCAATGGTTTTTCCGTCTCGGCTAATGGCCACACCGTACACTAAATCTGTATGTCCTCTGAGGGTAGTGAGTAATGTGCCTTCCCAACTCCAGTGCTTAACGGTTCCGTCCCAACTCGCTGACGCAATGGTTTGACCATCTGGGCTGATAGCAACGTTGTAAACGCGATCGCTATGGCCCTGAAGGGTGTTTAGTAAAGTGCCATCAGTACCCCAGAGTCTAACGGTTTTATCCCCTGACGCGGACGCAATGGTTTGACCATCTGGGCTGATGGCAACTTTGTAAATGCGGTCATTATGCCCCTGAAACGTCCTTAGTAATGCCCCATTATAGCCCCAAAGTTTAACAGTTTTGTCCCCTGACGCGGATGCAATGGTTTTACCATCTGGGCTAATGGCCACTCCATAAACAGTAGCGCTATGGTCTTTAAGAGTAGTAATCAAGGTACCGTCAGCTTTCCAGAGCTTAACGGTTTTGTCTCCAGACCCTGAAGCAATCATCTGGCTGTCGGGGCTAATGGCAACACCATAAACCCCAGCTTGATGGCCGTTGAGGGTTTTATAGGGTCGGGCTTGAAACGTTCCCTGACTATCCCGTTTCCAGAGTTTGACGGTTTTGTCGTCACTAGCGGAAGCAATCAGATTCCCGTCTAGGCTAATGGCAATGTCGTAAACCCCAGCTTGATGACCCTTGAGGGTAGATAGTAGTTTACCATCCAGTGTCCAGAGTTTGATGGTCTTATCATAACTAGCAGTAGCGATTAGATTAGCATCCTGGTTAATGGCAACTGCCCAAACCTGATTACTATGCTTTACTAAGCGATTATATTCAACAGTCCCATAAACTGCCTGTCTTAGCACGGATTCTACTTGAGTTTCCGTAGCCTGGTCGGCGTTACCAAAGCGTTTCAATTGTTGCTTGGCTCTGATGGCTTCTACTAGGGCATCTAATTGTTGATTGGAGGCAAAGAGCGCTGCTGAGGATTTTGCGATCGCATTCATTTCGCTAATAGCTGAGCGTCTATATCCCAGGTAAGTGGTGACCCCTAACCCTGTGGAAACCATCAATGCTGTGCCCACTGCCATTAGCAATAACTTGAGTCGTCTGGCACTTTTTTTCTGCTCTGCTAATCTTGCTTCTGCTTCCTTCGCCCGTTCTGCTTCTAAATACCGTTGCTGTTCAATCCAGCTTAATTCTTGAGAAGCACCTAAGAATTCATCATCTACTACGCTCAACCGTTTGCCCGCTTTCCAGTTTAAGGCTTCTGCTAAGGCTTTTCCTCGCAACAGCCGAGAATTATCCTGACGATTAGAAGCTAACCAAGCATTGATGGCTTGATTATAAGGTCGCAGATTCCCTAATTTTTGCTCAACCCAATTCTGATTAAAAATATACTGGTAAATACGATTATAAACCCTTAACACTGGCGAAGTTTTGTTCTCCTGACCGGGCTGCTTAACCACTAACCCACTTAGCCGTAATTCTATTTGTTCAGGAGTATCATCCGCAGCAATTTCTCCCTGTTGTAAGATTTGCTGATAAAGGGCCAATAACCGACTAGACCCTTGTTCATTTCTGAGAATCCGTTCCCGTAAGGTTCGTAAATGCTCCGGTTGATCATTGGCTTCCCAGTTTTCAATAATTTCCTTGCGCACAAGCTGCTCTAACCAAAATCCTTCCGTACCAGGGGGAATCGTCAGAGAGCCACTAATTGCCGTTTGATTTGATATCCACACCAGATAGCAGAGCTTTTGAGTCAGAAATGGTTGTCCTCCTGTCCAAGCCAATATCTCTTTGAGAATAGTTTGGGGATTGTCTACTAATCCTACTAATCCTGATGCTAATGGTTGAGCTTCTTCTAGGGTAAACCCATGTAAATCAATCGCCTTACCAATATTAAAAGGAGTTCGTTCTTTCTGGGAAATTAAATCCGAAGGGGTTGCTACTCCAAATAAAGCAAAAGTGATGCGATTGTAGTCAGGATTTTCCGCTCGCTGGTTATAGCAGGCTCGAATCAGAGCAAAAAAATCATCGGTGGGAAAATTGAGGCTAATAACGCTATCGATTTCATCGATAAAAATAAAAATCTTTTCGCTTTTGAGGTTAACTAATAAAATCTCTTCGATTACCAGACTCAAGCGCTGGATTTCCGATAAATCATCGTGTTCACGCCACCAAGTTTTTAAATTAACTTTTCTGGAAAGTTTGAAATTTCTTAATAACTCAACTACTAATCCTTTGTACCACTGCTGGGGAGTAATCGTTTCGCTACCAATTATGGTCATATCAATAGAAGCGCAGCTAAAACCAGCCTGTTGAAGTCGATGCTTGATCCGTAAGCGCAAGCTAGACTTACCCATCTGTCGGGAGTTGAACACATAACAAAACTCACCCCTAATTAAGGCGTTATAAAGTTCAGCATCAGCTCGACGCTCTACATAACTAGGGGCATTTAATTTTAAACTACCACCGACTTGATATTCGTAGGTTTCCATGGTTTAATTGGGAATCAAATCAGCCCACAACATTGCTATGTCTGTTCCAGCAGTCTTATTTCTAAATTTATCAGATAAACGGGCTATTTTATCCTCAGAAAAATGATTCTTCCAATCTCCGATTTCTCCTTTGCGGATAAACGGTGTCATTTCTTTAGGTCGCTGACTCGACCAGCGACTTTGGTCTTGGCTCATGCTGGTAAAACTGGTATGTTTAAGAATGCTATTGAAAATTTCAGCATTATTGAGTTTGTCTAGGTATGAACTCCCTAAAAAATTAGCAATTTCTCGAATATAGTTGGAAGTATCAGCTTTCATAGCTTCGTAAGTGATAAACAAAACATTGTCATCCTGGCGATGGTCATACCAAGACAGTAAATGCTCGAAATAATCGCCCCAATCAACTTCTCCTTCAATAAAGCATTCAAAAAAATCATTAAAGGTTCCTTCAGCAAAATTATAGTGCTTCACAAACCCTTTAGTATGGTAATAAAAAGAAACAACACAATCAAAGGGATTGCGAGCAATATAGATATACTTTGCATCAGCACAGTAAGGGGTGAATGAGTAAGGAAGATGAGTTTTAATAAACCTTGGGGATGCCATGGCTGCTACAAAATCAGCACCCACTTCTTCTAGATGAGGGACTTCTAAATTGATGTCTTTGCCGACAGGTAGAGGTTCCCCATCATGGTGTAGCATCCAGACAATATGTTGAACCCAAGTTGTGCCACATTTGGGATAAGTAACAATAAAGTTATCCTCTGGTTGAGCATTGTAACTGAGTCCAGATTCAAAACAGGTTACCGGAAATCCCATGGGAATACGGAATCCCCGACACATGGAGTAGTGGGGTTTTTGTCGTTGTTGGTTCATTGTTGATGGTTAGGGAGTCGGGAATCGGGAATCGGGAATCGGGAATCGGGAATCGGGAATCGGGAAT
>NZ_CEYLVT010000315.1:0-6843 GCF_982860115.1 Moorena sp. | reverse complement strand
AGGCAATAGGCAATAGGCAATAGGCAATAGGCAATAGGCAATAGGCAATAGGGATGGAGCGCTACTTAATTAACTCTTGTCTGTTGCATGCATGCCTGTTGCCTTTCCTTATTAACTCTTGCCTGTTGCCTGTTGCCTGTTGCCTTTCCTTATTAAAGTTATGTTCACATCTCAAATCAAGCATTAAGCAGTCAGCTGTAAGCGGTCAGTGGTCAGCCGTTGGCACCTCAAAGATCGTGGCATAGGCTAGAAGCCTGTGATGTAAAGCATAAGCTGATTGCTGTTCGCGTAGCGTGCGCATATGCTAATAGCTGATTACTGATGCTGATTACTAATAGCTAATAGCTGATTGCTAATAACTTATTGCTGATTTCTGATTGCTAATAGCTGATTGCTGATTGCTGATTGCTGATTACTGACCTACTAAAGTATCTCAAAACCATCGTCAGTTTGATTAATTTCAAGATCCAAACCTGAACTCAATTGAGCAATGGTTTGCCCATCGACTTTTAGCTCACCAGTGATCGAATCGTAAGTCACGTTAGTCTGGTCACTAACCCCTGGAATCACGATTCTATCTTCTCCAGACTGAAACTCAGTAATAATATCCGGTTGATCGTCAAAGAACTCGAAGGTAAATGTATCATTTCCAGGACCTCCGATCGCCACATCAGTTCCTGGTCCTATGATCAGGTTATCATCTCCTTCTCCACCCAGCACCACATCATCGCCTCCATCGCCAGTGATTTGGTCATCTCCGGCTCCACCCAGCGCCACATCATCCCCGTCACCACCGCTAATGTCATCGGTTTGATCACCAGTCTGAATAACATCTAGACCATCGCTCCCCTGAACATTACTTTCTTGATCGTCTGGTCCTAAAATCACGAAGCCATCTTCATTAGTTGGGATAACTTCAACATCTGGGTCAGCAACAATAGAAGACATTTACTATAACTCCTTCTTTATCCTAGTTGATATTACCTATAAACTATAATTTATAACAATTTTTTTTGCCACACTATTATTTTTTTTATTCTAAAATAGTTTTTTAAAATGGCATTATTTCCCTCCTGATTGGTTAGATACCCTTGAATATAGCTGATTTAAGCCAGTAATTTTCATTACTGAATAAAGGGAATCTAGGTTAACTAATATATCTTCTGTGAGTGAGCTAGTATACATTAGTTGGCGAATAGGTTGACAGTCAAAATTTTCTCCTTTTATATAATAATGTTTCAGTCCCAGTTGTTGGCTAATAATCCAGTAATCTGTTCTCACATAATTGGGTGACACTAGTTCTATGATTTGAGTTTCAGGGCGACAAAATACCGTATTGGTCAAACCAGCGCCATGGGGAGCAACAATTACTTTGACAGAAGCAAATAAAGCAACTTGTTCCCTCACAGACAGGCTTTCTAGAGCAATCGTAATAAAACCAAATTGGGATAGCAGCTCCTTGACCTCAGTTTCGTTGAGAACTTGTCGATGTCTGGCTTGAGCTCTAGTGATGTATATACGCTCTGGGTATCTTAATTCGAGAGTTTGCGGTAAAAACCTCTCTCTGAGGAAGTTGATAGTACCCTTCGGTACCCAATCAAAATCTCCAGGAAAGGAGGGTAAGACTAACTCCTGGGCTTGAATATGGGGGTAGCGATCGCTTGAGATAATTTTGTGAGCAGGAATGCCTAAGCAATTGAGGGTCTCTTGTTGAAAGGGTTGCTGTGGCGTGTTGATCAAAAACCAATCAATCTTAGTGAAATCTATCCCACTGCGGCGCAGGATTTCAATTCTAGGCAGGACATCAAACATCCAGTGGTAGTAGCCATTTCCCGACAATCCCGATAGAACCGCTACTGTGCCATCAATGTACTCTAACGGCGGCATCTGATCCAGACTAAATATTAAATGGTTTCTGGGGTTGTAATTCTCACATCCAGGTAAATACCATGGGTAATTTCGAGAGACGTCAGATAGCAAATAATCATCTGGGGTAATGATGGCGATGCCATTACAAATCTTCCAGTAACTCCTTTGGGGGGCAATCCAAGCCCGTCCTTGTGGGATAGTCGCCACAAAAACAGTAGGGCAATCCACAGACAGTGTTTCCGGTGGGTTACACTGATAGACCCTCTTGCCCAGATGAATTGACTCAAACTGGCGACACAGTCGTCTCATACATCGATTACAGGTAACACCGCCACATTGAGACTGGGACTGAGACTGAGACTGGGATTGAGACTGGGACTGGCTGGGGTCAACAGATATAGGAGCCAGAGCAGAAGCTGGCGGCGCTACCATGGACATGGTGTTGAGATCCTTTGGCAAACCATTGCCCTGTAAACCATGGTTCACAGAAACTTCAATATCCCTCGATCCCGTATATTGCCAATCCTTATCGATGGTTGACCAAGGTACCTCTATGTAGTAGCAGCCATGGCACTCTGTGTTGATATACCAGTCTCTAGTCGCTTTATAAATTCCCTTGATCCGGTGAGGGGGTTGGGAGGTGAGAGGCTTAGCACTATAGTTATCTTGGGGCTTAGCACTATAGTTATTTCTCGGCACCTTATCTATCGGCACGTTATCTATCGGCAAGACTCCGAGACTACCAAGCTTACCGCTGACCTTGCCCTCTTCTAAGTGCTGATGCCAGAGGGCTTCGTAGTATTCAAGGGCTTGCTGGAACCGCTTTTGTTTGCTCAAGACTTGCCCTAACCGTAGATAAATCTGAGGATGAGCTGGTTGCAAGGCTAAACCCATGTGATAAGTCATTACTGCTGCATCTAGTCGCTGCTGCTCGGCTAAACAATCCCCTAACCGTATATACAACTCAATCTGGTCTGGCTGAATCTGTAACGCTTTCTGGTAATACTTTTCCGCCTGCTTTGATGCACCATACTCAAACAAGGTATTCCCTAAATACAGATAAGTCTGCCACAGATAAAGGCAGACTTGGAAAGTATCCTCTTTGTTCCGTAGTGCCTCAAGAAATCCAGAACAATAAATTTGCGATCGCTCAAATATGTCCTGGCCTGGTAAACCTTTAGCACGTTGGCAATAAGCCTCCACAAAAGCTGGTTGCAATGCGATCGCTTTTCGTAAATAGTCAAAAGCTAGGGCTAGTTTCCCCTGAGCCATCAAAGCGCTGGCGCATTCACTGTAGGTCAATATCTGTTCTGGATCCAGCAAAAGCCGCCTTTCAAAGTACTGCACTGCTACCGGATAATTCCCCTTCTGTTGCCATAACCGACCCAGATTTAAGTAAGCTGATTTTAGCTCTGGGTTTAACTCAATCGCACTACTGTATGCCACCAGAGCCTCAGCTGCCTTACCTTGTGCTTGCAGCACCTTACCCAGGTTATTATACAGAGTCCCACACTTAGGATTATGGTCGATACCTTGTTGGTCGATACCTTCTTTATAGACCGCCTTTGCTGCCTCGAATTGTTTTAGATCGTAAAGAACACAGCCCAAGTTATTATAAGCGCTAAGGTAATCTGGCTGGTTGGTAATGGCTTGGCGATAACTGTTGCTGGCCTCCTCTAACTGACCCCGTTCACCATACAACACTCCTAGGTGATAGTGGGCTTTGGCATCCTTGGGGTTAAGAGCGATCGCTTGCTGATAGCTTTCTTTGGCACCATCCCACTCCCACAGCTTGTGCCTGGTGATTCCTAGATTGTAATGGTACTCACCATGACCGGGTTGTAGCCAAACAGCCTGTTGATAATGCCATTCTGCTGTTGAGAAATCCTTGAGTTGACTATATAACTCACCTAAGCAGCCATGAGTTTGAGCTCGTTCCGGTTGGAGTTGCACCGCTTTAGTATAGGCATAAATTGCTTGCCTCCGCTTTCCCTGAGCAGCTAGGGCAAAGCCTAGTAATACATTGAATTCCCCAGAATCAGGCTGCCGTTTCAGGGCTTGCCGACACGAAGCAACGGCTTGACCCCATTGCTTCTTGGCTAAATAAGCCTTGACTTGTTGGTAACTTGATTCAACCTTGATCATTAGGCAGCTATCGGGTTAGAACTAGCTTGGGCAGATGGATAGTTAAACTGTCCCCCGCTTCAATCCAGCATCCTGGTTTTCAACCGTTAGAGTTTTGATAATTAACGTCTAGTTAAAACTAGCTCAGATAACCGTAACAAAGGACACCAAATTGCTAACTGGTTATTTGCAATTTGTTAGTTGTAATTGAATGACTGTAACGTAATGACTATTACTCATTACCTAAGTTTGTAGATTACCTATATTAGTATATAGCAATAAACAAAAAAAGTTAATTTTCACAGTTTTAGGATTTTTTGTGGTTTTTTTACATAAAACGACTATTTCGCTCTAGTTTTTGTTTGAAACAAATTTTTTTGGCAAAGTTTTTATATTGTTATCATTAAATCTTCATATTAGTTTCATAAAAAAAGCTAATAACATAAGCTAACAGCTAACAGCTATCAGCTATCAGCTATTGGCCGTAGGCTGACGGCTGACGGCACCTCAAGTAGCGTGCGCGTAGCGCATATGCTTACCTAATTACTATGGGGATTTGTGTAGGAATTGTGAGAATTTTTGTCCCGAAGTTGCCTGTTGCCTGTTGCCTGTTGCCTGTTGCCTGTTGCCAGATCCGCTGTTCCCTGTTGCCAGATCCGCTGTTGCCTGTTCCCAGATCCGCTGTTGCCTGTTCCCAGATCCGCTGTTCCCTTTGCTATATAAAGCTATAGCAGTGCTCAATCGGGTCATGGGAGAGTCGTAAATGATACCACAAGTCAGTGTAATTATTCCCGCCTATAATTGCGATCGCTATATTACCGAAGCAGTGGAAAGTGCCCTGAATCAAGAAGCCTGTTCCTATGAGGTAGTAGTAATTGATGATGGTTCAACAGACCAGACTCGATCACTGTTGCAACCCTATCGCGGACGCATTCGTTACATTTATCAAGAAAACCAAGGAGTCTCTCTTGCCCGCAACCATGGCATTAAACTAGCCTTGGGTGAATTTGTGGCATTCCTCGATGCCGATGACTTTTTTCTGCCAGGTAAGTTAGCTGCCCAGTTAGCAGTGTTTGAAGCACAACCCCATCTGGGAATTGTCCATAGTGGTTGGTATCGTGTCGATTCCCAGGGTAAGCTACTTATGACGGTGCGTCCATGGGAGAAAGTACCAGAATTAAACTTAGAAAGTTGGCTACTGTGGAAGCCAGTCCTACCTAGTGCGATGATGTTCCGTCGCCATTGGCTAGAGTCCGTTGGCGGGTTTGACCCCAGGTTTCCACCCGCTGAAGATACAGAAATCTTGCTACGGTTAGCCCTCAAGGGTTGTCCAGCTGCTTGGTTGCGTGAGGTAACCGTAGGCTATCGGCAACATCACCAAAGTGCCATGCACAAAGGACTTCCTCAAGCTCGCTCCCTGTCGGCAGCCATTGACAACTTCTTCCAACAGGCTGATTTACCACAAGCAGTCCGTCTATTAGAAAATCAGGTGCGCTATGGCACCCTAGTATGGATTGCTTGGTATTTGTATAATACAGGACATCCCAGGGAAATGATCAAGTATTTACAACAGGCTTGGGGCTATAGTCCTTATTTACCCATGGAAACAGTGGTACATTGGGCAGAGAATTTTGCCGAGTTTTCCAGGAATTGGGGCGGGGAGTTTGATGCTGATGGGTTAGGGAAGTCACCAGAGTGGCAGCAGTTGATGCAATGGATGATGGCTCAGGGGAGAGAGAGGATGTTGGTAGGTGGATCTAGCTTGTACTAACTGAAACTACTGCATCAGTCCAAAGCCCATTGGTAAAGCTGAAGCTGTCCCATTGTTTTTTCCAGTTCATTAATAACTGAAGAAGACTCAAAGCCTTTAAGTTCCACAGCAATTTTACGTCCTTCTTTCTCAGCAGCAAAAAACTTTTATGCTCCTAAATCAGCTTTCAATAGGGTTTGCCCTAACACTAAGATGAACGGGTCATTCGTAATCGTCTACCCGTCTTTTTCGAGAGTGTATAAATCATAATCTAATTCACCAACGCCTAAAAATACTATTGTAATGACCCACTAAATCTCATCTTGCCATTTTTCCATTTCACAATTATGCCATTTTGCCATTATCTGTAAGTGGAATCACTGAAATGCTTATGGTGATTACTTTCAAGGGTCAACCGTCAACAAAAGTTATACATACACATACAGAAGTTATACATGAACGCAAACCTGTTGGCAAACCGATAATTGCTACGCTGATTTCAAAGAAAAAAAACCTAAACTCTTATTTATGGTTTATAGATCTATTTATCAGCTTCAAGATAATCGCCTTTTTAAACCTAAAAATAAACCCAAAAAACTATTAGTAATCAACCTTACTTCTAGCTTAGTATTGAGTCTTTCTTTTTTTAGTCTTAAATTTTTGATATTTGGATTATTACCATCATCCTTATTTATGAAAGATATAAATCAGAAAACAACACCTAATCACAATGATGAATTTATTGTTAAAAATAAAATTTTTGACGCCCACCCAACCAGTATTCCTTGGATTAATGACTCCTACAACTGTGAAGCAACGGGAAGAGCTTGGGAACATGGCGAGTGTTGGGACTATGAGCATTATCGCAACTGGTGATGGCAGGATTAATTTTTAAAATACTATAGTAATTATTATTTGGGTGATAACTGCTATATTTTCGATATATAGCAGTTATAAAGTAAGGATTCAGCTATCAGCCGTTGGCAGTTTGCCACGCTACTTGAGGTGCCGTCAGCTTAATGATTACCTTCCCTGCTCCCTAGTCCCTGCTCCCTACTCCCTACTCCCTACTCCCTACTCCCTACTCCCTACTCCCTACT
>NZ_CEYLVT010000314.1:0-6856 GCF_982860115.1 Moorena sp. | reverse complement strand
AAGAATGAAGAATTAAGAATGAAGAATTAAGAATGAAGAATTAAGAATGAAGAATCCAATTCTAAATTCTTAATTCTTCCTATCCTGGTTAACTATTTATCCTTTAATAAATAACTAGTAACCAGTAACCAGTGTTAATTAACAACAAGTAACCAGTAATCTCAATAACTAAATGAATTGTGATCATTTTTGTTCCCAGATCCGCTGTTCCCTTTGCTAAAGTGATTAACTCGAATCGTTTGAATTGGTAATTGCTAGTATTACCAACCCATTATTTCAATAAGGAGGTTTTGTGAGTTACTGGATAAAAGTTAATTACGATCATCGAGAATATGTTATTGATCTGGATCGGCTTAGTACATTCACCCATGGTCCCAACGGAAAAATAACCTTCTGGTTACCCGATAGTACTATTCCCATTATTGTCAACCGTCAAAATGACCCAGACGGTTATCAACGAGTGGTCAACTACATTCAAAAGTTATCAGCACGATTACCTAATGGTTTTTGGATTACATTCAATTACGAGCGCCATGATTATATCCTTGACCTCAACAAAATCAGTAGTTTTTGTCACTACCCAAATCAGAGATTAACCTTTTGGTTACCTGACAGTTCCATGCCCATCATTATTAGCGAACAAAAATATCCAGACATTTATCATAAGATAATAGACTATATTGAACAAAAAACTGGCTACCTACTAACGTAATTAGAGAATTAAGAATTAAGAATTGAGAATTAAGAATTGAGAATTGAGAATTAAGAATTGAGAATTAAGAATTAAGAATTAAGAATTAAGAATTTGGAATTATACATGCTACATGCTAGCTTCTGGCTTCTGGCTTCTGGCTTCTGGCTTCTGGCTTCTGGCTTCTGGCTTCTGCATTCTACATTCTAAATTCACCATTCTAAATTCTTCATTCTAAATTCACCATTCTAAATTCACCATTCTAAATTCACCATTCTTCATTCTTAATTCAATGTAATTACTGTAACTTCTGGTGGACAAAATAAACGACCTGGCCAATACGTTCCTAAACCACGATTAGTATATAACTGATTTTTACCGATCCGATGTAAACCCTCAGACCATTCCCAATGGTTAGTTACTTTTGAACATGCTTTCATATACGGTATCCAGGGCTGCACAGGACTAGGAATATACTTCCGGAGGATTTTAAAGAATGCTGGCACAGGTCCGATTCCTGGAATCACAATCTGACCACCATGGGTATGACCAGACAACTGTAAATCCACTCGCCAACGCTGTAATATCTCCGCAGTATCAGGGTTGTGGGATAAGACAATCCGGGGTGTTTTGGGGTCAAGTTGATTGAGCACTGGACCAGGATGGAAATCACGAGACCAAAAATCAGCAAGTCCTACTAGGGGTAATTGTGCTCCAAACGGATAAGCGATCGCATTCCACAACACCTTCACACCAATCTTAGTTAGAGCCTGAGTAACTGTGGCTTTGGAATGAGGCCAGACTAAATCATGGTTACCCAGTACAGCATAGATTCCATGGCGACTTTCCAGGTGCTTCAATCGCCGCACTAGTAGATAAATCGGAGTCGGACTATTGGTTACGTAGTCGCCAGTTAACACAACTATATCAGGTTCAGCTTGATTAGCGGCTTCAATAGCGTCAGCTAAGATATTTTCTCGTAACTGCTGTCGATCATAATGTAAATCGGATAGTTGTACAAGCTTTGTACCTCGCAATGACGTAGGTAAATCTGCGATCGCAACGGTGATTTTTTCTACCCTTAAGGGTTCTGAAAATATCCAATTCATCCAGGTAATCAAGAGGGTAATTCAAAACTTGCTTCCAGCATAGCTTAGCTATCAGCTTAAGCGCTACGGGCACGCTACTTGAGGTGCCATCAGCTATCAGTTATCAGCCAATAGCTATCAGCTATCAGCTATCAGCTATCAGCTATCAGCCCTAGACAAGACTGAGCGCTGAGCGCTGACCGCTGACCGCTGACTGCTTAAAATCTAATTTAAAATTAAGTATAAAATCAGGATTATTTTTGATTAATAAAAACTTTGACATTATCTTTTGACCAAGCTTGAGGATAATTTCTATTTTGGTAAGTTATTTCCTCAGCTTGGTTTGTTTGATCAGGTTCAGGTTTAGTTGAAAAAATTGCACAAGGAATAAATTGGCTATTGCTGGAAAGTTCAGACTTACTGGCTGATATATTCTTAACGTTTATATGTTTAATACTCACTGGTGAATCAGTCTGTTCTTGTAACAGTATCCACAATGGGTATTCCCAGTCATTGTCACCTAAATACAGTCCAATATCTGTACATTTCTTACTTTTCAAAACATCACTAGCACCGAGGTAACCTGATTGGATTCGAGACCTACTGTTAAAATATTGCTCAGTGCGGCTAGTGTTGAAAATACTGTTAGCGCCCACCAGCGGTCGTTCTCTACCAGATAATGCCCATGGTAAAGATGTAATGATCAGAACCACTGCTATCACATTGGCAACTTGACGTAGCTTAATGTGGGACAATACTATTCCAACTACTGCAGAAAAAAGTAAGAAAATTGGTAAATGAAGCCGACTATTCCACCATTGCCATTTCAACAGGAAACAAAATAGTATAACTATGCTAATAATAGCAGCAATATAACTGATTATATAGCGTTGCTTTCGACCCTGTTGTTGGATGAAACAAGCGATGATAGAGAAAACGATTAAAACTAGATGAAGGGTGTTGCTGGTGTTGTTTTCTGTAGCATTAATTCCCAGAGTTGATAAGCCACCAGGAATCCCAAACTTTCCGGTATAGGTGGTGCGGGGGTCACTAATATCTACACTTAAAACGAGATGGAATAAATTAATTATCTTATTGGAGATAGCATTAATAATCCCAATCGGTGTTCCCAGGTGAAGACCAATATTTCTCAAAATATTAGAGACTAACACTGACGTTGTAAAAATTTCATTAGTATATCGTAGTTCTTCTGACGCCGTAGCAATTGGAGTGCCATACAAGTCCAAGTTACGGATATAGTGACCAAGATTAATTAAAATAACAATAATCCCTACCATTAAAATTGGCTTCCACCATCGCCAACCTAGGCGCTTAATCATTATCAGTGAAAACCAGATAAATAAGGGGAATGTATAAATATAGGCTGTTGCTTTCGTAACAATAGCCATGCCCATGGTAGCACCAACCCCTACTATAGTAATCCAGCTAACTCTGGATTTGAGAGTCAAAATAATAAAGTATGCCAAACAAATCACCCAGAACGAAACCACATAATCATTCTGGGTACTTGACCCTTGTAGGATTCCCATCGGAATAGTCGCAGCGACGACAGCAGCAAAAACCTGTCCTCGTATACTCGCTCCCAGTTGTTTAGCAATCAGAGATACCCCAATCACGCTACCAATCATACTGAACCATTGGACAAGATTAGCTAAGCGA
The DNA here is from genome assembly GCF_982860115.1 of Moorena sp. Lineage (NCBI taxonomy): Bacteria > Bacillati > Cyanobacteriota > Cyanophyceae > Coleofasciculales > Coleofasciculaceae > Moorena > Moorena sp. Next base: position 3,397 of record NZ_CEYLVT010000314.1, on the reverse strand, counting down.
TCGCTTCCACTCAGGAGTTGAAAATGCATGATCGTAAATTCAGCCCAAGGGTTTTGGTAAAGCTGTCTGGGAATATGGGTAGGATAATGGGCAACACTGTTATGCTGCATCCAATGAAGCACACGACTCATGTGGTAAGTCATGGAATCCCAGGTGTTGGGAGGCGCAACGATAGCAGTTAAGCCTACGATAGCAACCAGAAATCCTATACCTCCAAGTAAGACCAGTAAAAAACCAGAGATTTGGTCATTCCCATCTTGTGAATCCTCGGTGCGGGTGACTCGTTCTGGTTTAACAGTCCGCAAGTAGGCAACAATCAACGTCAGACTCAGTAAACCCCAGATTCCTGCTATCCAACCCCAAGTAATTAACTTAAATAAACTTAAAACTTCAGTGATAAAGGTTAACAAGACTCCCCAGGTAATAGCTGCCCACAATAGGGAACTACGCCAGCAAGAATTGTAACGATAGATGAACAGAAATAAAACAGTGAAGGGAATCAGAGGGAGCAAAGCCAACATATAGCAATTCTACGACTTGTGAGGTACAAATTTCGGGTTTTTAGGGAGCAGGGAGCAGGGAGCAGGGAGCAGGTAAGAGGTAAGAGGTAAGAGGTAATAGGTAATAGGTAATAGGTAAGTTCATGTAGGGTGGGCAGTGTATCAGAGAGATTCCGAAGTTTTTAATCGGGTGGCGGTAGCACTGCCCACCATCGGATTATGACAATAAGTTTATGTAGAGTGGGCAGTGTATCACAGAGATTCCGAAGTTTGTAATAGGGTGGCTCGGCACTGCCCACCATCGGATTATGACTGCCCACCATCAGATTATGACTAACGAAGATTGTATTTTAAGATACAGAATATTGCCCTAAACCCATCCCTCCAGCCAATTTTTTTTCCTTCTTCGTAAGTGCGACCATAGTAAGATATTCCTACTTCATAGATACGGCATTTCTTTTTGGCAACCTTAGCAGTAATTTCTGGTTCAAACCCAAACCGACATTCTTCGATTTTGATAGATTGGATAAGTTCACGCCGGAATGCCTTATAGCAGGTTTCCATATCGGTAAGGTTAATATTGGTAAACATATTGGAGAGCATGGTTAAAAATTTATTGCCCACCATATGCCAGTAATACACTACCCGATGGGGACCACCACCAGCAAAGCGGGAGCCATAAACCACATCCGCTTTGCCATCAACAATCGGCTGCATTAACAACGGATATTCCTGGGGATCATACTCTAAATCAGCGTCTTGAATGATTACGATATCCCCAGTAGCCAAGCCAAAGCCAGTCCGTAACGCAGCTCCTTTACCCCGATTCTTGTGATGATAGACAACATGGTCAATTTGGGATTCCAGTGATGACTCTAAAATCTCTCTAGTGCCATCGGTTGAGTAGTCATCAACAACAATAATTTCACACTCTTTAACCGGAGATGCTTTAACAGCTTCAACAACATTAGCAATGGTGTTGACTTCGTTAAAACAGGGTATTACAACACTTAGCTTCATAAGCTTAAACCTTAACTAATAAGCAAATAATTTGATTAGCTTAAAACTTTACATAAAATTCATATAATCCCCGCCCAATTCCCCTAGCCTTTAGTTAAGTAGAGAGGTTGAGCCACTAAACACTTCACCAAATCTTTACATAACCTTAGTTACATAAATAAATTTATGCAAAGTTTCCCTGTGATTAGATGGGATTGATCCCTCAAATTCAGGTCAACACCAGGATTTATAGACAGGTTTGAGGTTGACTACTTGACACTCTGAAGAAATTAGTATAATTCTACTGTAGGATTATAAATAGATCAACTAAATAGAAAAACATAGAGCAACATAGAGCAACTACTAAACCATTACGCTCAAGGCTGATTGGGGAGTCGTTGCTGATTAGTCATTAGTATTTGGACTAATGACTGATAACTAATGACTAATAACTAAACTAATGACTAATGCAATAAGCTTGGTAGCACGCTTAGATTAAGGAGCCTAGACATTAAGGACTAAAACCTAAAACCCAAAATCTAACAGCTAACAGTTAACATCTAACACCATTAACCTAAAAAAATTCCATCAACCAAGAGAGTATGTCTTTGGATACCAGTAATGACTATATAAAATCAGAAGAATCTCACCTTAGTGATTCTTCCTTATCCTTGGTGATTCCCACTTATAACGAGAGTAGAAACATCGGGGAGCTAATTAGAATTCTGAGCAATTTGCTCGATGAAGCTATACCAAACCAATACGAACTGATTGTAGTAGATGACGATAGTCCCGATCGTACCTGGGAAATCGCCCAGGCTCTGATGTCAGACTATCCACAGTTACAGGTAATTCGCCGTCAGCATGAACGGGGGTTATCTACAGCAGTTATTCACGGGTGGAAAGCAGGTACTGGAAAAATTTTGGGGGTAATTGATGGGGATTTACAGCATCCACCAGAGATATTATTAAAACTTTTGGCAGCAATGGAGGATGGAGCCGATATCGCCATTGCTAGTCGTCATGTAGACGATGGTGGTGTTAGTGATTGGAGTGTAGTCAGGCGTTTCTTATCCAGAGGTGCTCAACTTTTAGGATTATCGATTTTACCAGAGGTTATCGGTCGTGTTTCTGACCCGATGAGCGGTTATTTTATGGTACGCCGTAGTGCCATTCATGAAAAAGACCTCAATCCTCTGGGTTACAAGATTCTAATTGAAGTACTAGCTAGGGGAAAAATTCGTCGGATTGCAGAAGTTGGCTATGTATTTCAAGAGAGACTCTCAGGAGAGAGCAAAGTTACCTGGAAACAGTATTTAGACTATATTAGACACTTACTCCGGTTAAGGTTTTCTCTCGGAACCATTGGTCAACTTAGAAAACGCATTCCCTTCCCTTTAAACCGGTTTATTCGTTTTGGCTTAGTAGGATTCAGTGGCGTATTTGTGGATATGACTGTGCTTTACTTACTCCATGACCCGGCTAGTTTGGGTTGGGGACTCACCCGCAGTAAAATTATTGCTGCTGAAGCGGCCATTATGAATAACTTTATTTGGAATGATGCCTGGACGTTTAGGGATATAGCGAGTCAGCAGTGGGGATGGGGTAAGCGCTTGAAACGGTTTTTGAAGTTTAACCTAGTCTGTTTGATCGGTTTGTGCCTAAATGTGCTGTTGTTGAATCTGTTGTTTAATCTCCTGGGAATTAACTATCTGATTGCAAATGGTATTGCGATCGCAGCCGTTACTTTCTGGAATTTCTGGATTAATCTAAAACTCAACTGGCGAGTGACGCAAAAATAACCATAACCAGTTAATTGTTGACTGTTGACCGTCAACAGCAAAAGGTTTTAGGTTTTAGGTTTTAGGTTTTAGGTTTTAGGTTTTAGGTTTTAGGTT
>NZ_CEYLVT010000313.1:0-7015 GCF_982860115.1 Moorena sp. | reverse complement strand
AGGCTCAGCTGAGGAATTTGTTGTTTGAACCAGGCTTTTCCACTGTCTCTGGGGTAAATAACCTCTCTGGACGTGGTGTTGGTCTTGATATTGTTCTAAACCAGGTCAAAGCTCTGCGGGGTTCGGTAATGGTTGATTCTTCTGCCGACCTTGGCACCAGATTTAGACTACAAATTCCCCTGAGTTTAACCATAGATAAGTTACTCCTGTGTCAGGCTGGAAACCAAGTTTATGGGTTGATCACTGATCAAGTCAAGCAAATTATTATTCCTCAGGAACACCAGCTCCGAAGTTGGGAAGATGGTAAAATCCTTGACTTGGGTACCGGCAGTGATCAGCAACTGGTTAAAGTCTACCAACTTGGGCAAGTCCTAGATTATTCCTCTGTGGCAAATCCATTCTCGGTAACCCATCCCCATCAGCCTGTTGTTCCTAAAGAGACAATTAAACCAATCATTGTGATCCATTACCAGGATCAGCTTGTCGGTCTGGAAGTAGACCAACTGTTGGGAGACCAGGAGTTGGTGATTCGTCCTTTGGGCACAATGATTGTGCCACCCCCCTATGTCTATGGGGGCAGTATTCTCGCCGATGGTCGGTTGACATTGGTGCTCGATGGGACTGAATTGATCCAGTACTTGTCTGACCAGCACACCGATGGCAGTCAAAGGTTACAGGTTGGCACATTGAAGGTTGAAAGCAAAAGCTATGACCAAGCCACCGAACCGATAGAAATCCTTTCGCAAAAGCAGCTTCCACCTTCAACGGTTGAACCGTTCTGGGTCAGACGTAAGCCCAAGGTACTCGTCGTAGATGATTCGATCACCCTGCGCCAAACTCTAGCGATGACCTTAGAAAAGAATGGCTATCAAGTGTTTCAAGCCCAGGATGGTTATGAAGGTATTGAGCAACTACAGCATCAAACAGACATACAGTTGGTGATCTGTGATATTGAGATGCCTCGCATGAATGGGTTTGAGTTTCTCAAACACTGTCAGCTTGACCCAGCTTTGGTAGATATTCCTGTCGTCATCCTCACCTCCCGCAGTAACGATAAACACCGCTTGATTGCTACACAGTTGGGGGCAAAGGCTTATATCACTAAGCCCTATTTGGAACACAAATTGTTGACAACAGTAACCGATGTTATTGAGCCCATTTAACCTTAAAGCTAGCTATAGCAGTTGTCAATTGGATTAGGTAGTTAAAAAAGCGATGCATGACGCTCCACAACTAGACAAGTTCATGGTTTTTCAGATTGCTGACTATTCCCTATGTCTTCCAATTATGGATGTCCTGAAAGTGGTAAATTTTTCCACTGAAATCAAAAGGGAGATGAAAACTATGGGATTAGTTCAGCTAGGCAAGCATGCCATTAAGGTTTGGGATTTACATCAGCAGTTGGGGGATGGTAGTTTACCTCACCTAAGCCCTAACCAAAGGTTCTTAGTAATTATTCGTCCTAGGGACTCCGAACTTTGGGGAATTTTTGTGGATGATCTACCCAATTTGGTGGAGTTACCCCAAGACATGATGCGACCTATCCCGAAGTCTTACCGTCAGTCCAGTGTTTTGGAGATGATATCTCATGTAGCTGTTATATCAAACGAAGCATCTACTCAGAAAATTTTTCTTTTGGATTTACAGCAAGTTGGTGCCTTGACCCCTTAACCCTCAACAGTGATAGCCCTGCGCCCAAAGTCCCTGTCTTGATGCAAAGCGCGAGGGTTTTGGGTCTGTGTGGGTCACCTGCTTCCGGACCTGTCTTGATGCAAAGCGCGAGTGGGGGAAACCACAGCAGTTGCTCATGGGGGGAACCCCCGCATGAAGGCACTGCCTTCCCAAGACCGCTTAGGTGCGACCCGTGATGGCGAGCAATCCCTTGACCTTAGGTCACGCGGGGCGCGTTCGCCATCACGGGTCGCACCTCTGCATTGCTATTAATAAACAATTAGTTCCGATTTTGCTTTTGTTTCCCGAAAGTGACAGAAGTTGGGACAGCCCGCTGGTGTAACGCACCACCCAAAGCCTCGCCCTCATTTTCCGCCTCTTCGTGTCTGGTTTAGATAGCCCGCCGGTTTAACGCACCACCGGGTCAAACAGCTTTAATGAGATGCACCCCACGAAACTCAGTACACACGATTATTTCGCAGTTAATTCTTTTGAAAATAAATAATCTTTTTTTTAAAGACTTAATAAAGTTAGCTGGATTTTGTGGCTAATGTTACCGAGAGATGCTACATTTGCATGTTAGCAAAGTATACTACGACAATTAGCGGATATTAATCGTTATATATAGTTATGATTAAGGCAGTATAACTTTTGTTAAACTTTAATTCAATAACCCTTATTTAAGGTAAAATTAAGCCAAGTAAGCTACTAATTTAATTGAATTAGACTAACAGAGTTTTGCTGATGGTTAGTGAAACTCGATAATGGTGCATCTCCACAACCCTGGCTTGACGTGTCTGCTAACATTACCAGTTTGGTGCATTTCTACAAAACCAGGATTTACGCAAAACTGGGCTACAACCCCTATAATTTTTAACACATATACAAATAGAGTAGCTGCGTAAGTTCTGAAAACTATACACAATATCAGGATTAAAAATCATAGCTATTAGGTCTTAGGTATCTACGTATTAGGGTATTAGGACAGGGGCACTTTAAAACCTCCGTGCTAATAGAGGCGCTAACAAACTAAGATTATTACTTGTTAAATATTCATTGTTAATTGTTAGTTAGTTACTAATTACTAGTGGCATTGCTATATATCCATAGAGACACCAATGACGACTCCAAAAGTATTGACCACCGACAAACTGGCACAACAGATTCAAGCTTGCGCAAAAGAGCAATTGACTGGTCGGTTGGAGATTGAAGATCCCCAAGGTCAGCAGTGGAGTCTTTTTTTCCACTTGGGTCGTTTGACTGGGGGTGCTAGTAAAATGCATCCCATTCGTCGTTGGTGTCGGCAGTTGTCTGTACACTGCCCAGAACTATCAGCATTTCCTGTGTGTCAGGGGTCGTCGGCTCAGCCGGTGTATTGGGATTACCCATCTCTAGCAGAACTAGTTAGACAGGGGAAAGTACCGCTAAAACAGATGAGGTCGGTTGTTGCTGGCAACTGTACCGAAATACTCTTCGATATCATCCAACGGCAGGAACAACTCCGCTGTGGTTCATCACAGCAACTAACTTACAGGCAGATTCCTCAAGAGACTATTGATTCAACCTCTGATTCAACTTTTGATTCAAGCTTGGTAGTCATTCGAGCTTCACAAATTTGGCAACAGGCAACGCTGGCTTGGGAACCTTGGCAACAGGCTGGTTTGGTAAATATTTCTCCTTCTTTGGCTCCGGTGATCTGGGATGCTGACAAATTGCGACAGCAGACCTCATTACTGGCCTACCATAACCTGACTACCTTGGTGGATGGCGATCGCACTTTGAGGGATTTAGCTCTGAGGTTGAAACAGAATCTTTTGGCTCTGACCCAATCAATCATGCCCTATATCAGATTACAGGTCATGGGTCTGATCTCCGTTGGGGACTTCCGCTGTGATACTCACTTTAATCAAGCCACTAATCGAATGCCAGAAACTGCTGGAAGAAAAGGAGGACCAATTCAGACATTACCAGCTAGTCCCTTGGTAGTTTATATCGAAGACAGCCAAATTGATCGGCTGACCATGAGTCAAATTCTTGCCAATGCTGGCTATCGATTTATCAATGTTCAAGACCCGATCAAAGCCTTGCCGACCTTGCTAAAGCACAAACCACAGCTGATCTTCTTGGATTTGGTCATGCCGGTTTTAAATGGGTATGAAATTTGTGCACAAATTCGTCGGGTTTCGGTGTTTCAAGACACCCCAGTGATTATGGTCACCAGTAATGACGGAATTGTAGACCGAGTGCGGGCAAAAATGGTTGGTTCTACGGACTTTTTAGCAAAGCCTATTACTCGGTCAAAGGTATTGACAATTCTACAAAGGCATGTCGGGGTTAGTCATAATATCCTGTCCGGTTGAAGACTTACTTTAATAGTTTAGCAAAAGGAACAGGGAACAGGGAACAGGGAACAGGGAACAAAAATTTTTACAACTAATTTAAAATACCTATTAACTGATTTTACTAATTATTAGTATAGAGTAAACAAATTTTATGACTACAGTCCTTTTGGTTGAAGATAGCTTGACAGAAAATGAGATGCTAAGTGGTTACCTCAGAGAAGCTGGTCTCAAGGTAGTTAGTGTCACAAGTAGTGAGGATGCCCAGATCAAACTCCAGTCCCAGAAACCAGATGTGGTGATTCTCGATGTGATTTTGCCAGGACAAAGCGGGTTTGAACTTTGCCGGGAACTCAAGACTAATTCCAACACCCAAACCATCCCAGTGGTGATTTGCTCAACTAAAGGAACTGATGCTGACAAACTCTGGGGTTCGATGCTGGGAGCTGATGCCTATTTACCTAAACCGATAAACCAACAAGAACTAATACAAACAATCCAGCAATTGTTAGGTATTAGGTATTAGGTATTAGGTGTTAGGTGTTAGGTATTAGGTATTAGGTATTAGGTAATGTTGAACTCCCTTGACCCAGTGGTAACACAAACAAATCTTGACCTACTAAACTTAGATCCACTAACCCCAGAAACCCGAGTGCGGTTGCTGCGTTTTCCTATTGGCAAAAAGGATAGTATTCTGTTGCCCCTAGAGCAGATTACCGAAATTATCAGGGTGAATGTACCAGACGTTCTGCTGGTGCCGGAAATGCCCAGTTGCATTTTGGGCATTGGTAATTGGCGCTCAGAAATGCTCTGGTTGGTAGACCTAAACCAGCTGGTTGGCTATCCACCTTTGTCGGAGCTTGGGCAAGTTTCGGTATCTCCTGTGGCCATAGTGGTTCAGGTCAATGACCAGTCTGTGGGTCTGGTGGTATCGCAAGTCAATGAGATTGAGTTACATGAATTGGAGCAACTCCAGGCAGCATCTCCTGGCTTATTTCCTCAATCGCTACTGCCTTTTCTCCTGGGTTACCTACCTGGGGATGGGGGTGCAGTCTTGGATGTCACGGCTATTACTAAGTGTCCCCTATGGCAGACACATCAAGCAGGGGAGTCTTGGGGAGGGGAGTCTTGAGGTTTTTCGACTTAGCCTCCTCGGAAATCTGGCAATTGATCAGGGCAATCATGATGAGTTTTGATCAACCAAATCAATCCCATCAAATCAATTATGACTGGTTGACAAGCTCGTCACTAACTCTGCCGATTGAACAGTCGATTGGCAGGCTTACTACCGACTCGATTGCCTCTGAGATGCCATCATGGTCGGCAATTTTCCCTAAACCAGATGTTGAAAAAACCGAAACTATAACTATGCCACAATTTGATCAATCTGAGGAAATACTCAGTTCTAAGTCCCAACTCAATCAATCATCGAGTAATGGCAATGGCAAGGGAACACCTACCGGGGTTAAGTTTCACCTAGCCGTGGATATTGAGCAACACTGCAAGGGTGAGCGACAGTGGTTATTCCACCTGGCCACCCAGATGCGCAAAGCAGAAACTAGTGATGCCCTGTTGAGCACCACCGTGACTGAGGTTAGTCAGCGTTTACGGGTAGACCGAGCCTTGATTTTTCGCTTCCAGTCGGAGAATCGGGGTACGGTGCTAGTTGAGTCCATGGTGGGTGGCTATACTCCCAGCCAGGGGGAGTACCTGCCGGTGATGGCTTTTGGGGCATTGAATCGGTCAGCCTACGAGCAACAGGAACTTGTAGCCCTTAATGATATTAATGACCGGGCTCTGAGTCCGTTTCAACTCCAACTGCTAGAACGATTCCAGGTCAAAGCTAGCTTAAGTCTACCGATTTTGATCGAGGGGCAACTGTGGGGCTTACTGGTGGTGCAACAATGTTCTGGTTCCCGGGAATGGCAGGAAGCTGACATTAGTCTGCTCTACCAAGTTGTGACTGAACTTCGGCTAAGTCTACAGCCAGTGGAATTTAGTACCCGACGGCGAGAGCAGGTGAAGCAGGAAAAGGTTTTGGCTCAAATCTTGGCCACAATTGCACCGTCAAATGTGCCGGAGATTGCCCTGGGCAATATTTGTGAACAACTGCGCCTGTTTTTCAAGGCGGATCGGGTAGTGGTTTATCGCTTCAATGGAGACTGGAGTGGTGAATTTGTGGCTGAGTCAGTTGCAGAGGGTTGGGTGAGGCTGCTCCAAGACCAAAAGCAAAATCCTAACCTGACATCAGCAGATATATTGTCCTCTCAGCGCTGTACGGTTAAGCAAATCGGATCCGTGGCCAGCCCTACTACCGATACTTATTTAAAGCAGACACAAGGAGGCAGCTATTTCAAAGGTCAGCAGGTAGAGCGAGTTGACGACATCTATGCCGCTGGTTTTTCTCAGTGCTACATTGAAACCTTAGAAAAATATCAGACCAAGGCTTATATTATAGCCCCAATCTTTAATAGTGAACACCTCTGGGGCTTATTTGCCGTTTACCAGAACTCTCGCCCTCGGCGCTGGCTTGATAGTGAAGTTACGCTGCTGTCACTACTGAGTGACCGTCTCAGTAGTATTCTCAAACAATTGGACATTACAGCCCAGCTACAGGAGAAATCGGAGCAACTCGATATTGCTGTTCAGGGGGAAAAAATAGCAAGTCGCTTGCTTGATAAAATACTTAAGAGTTCCGACATCAAGAGTGTTTTCCAGACTGCTACTGAAGAAATCCGGCAGCAGCTCAAGTGCGATCGCGTCGCTGTGTATCGCTTCAATCGAGACTGGAGTGGTGAGTTTGTGGCTGAGGATGTGGCACATGGTTGGATACCATTAGTTGGATCGAGTATTAAAAAAGTCTGGCGCGATACCTATTTGGAGGAAACCCAAGGGGGTAGGTATCGCCACAATGAAACCTTAGCGGTTGATGACATTTACAAAGTTGGTCACGATCAATGTCACATTGACCTGTTGGAGCAATTTCAGGCTAAAGCTTATGTGAT
>NZ_CEYLVT010000312.1:0-7023 GCF_982860115.1 Moorena sp. | reverse complement strand
GGAGGTTTCGGTTCAGTTATTTCCACCGGCGGTTGGTCTACTACAGCAGCAGGCTTCGGTTCCTTATTAGCAGCAGGCTGGTCTGCTGATGTATCAGAAGGAGTATTTGCTTCCTCAGGGTTAGGTAAGGGTAGGGTTTCTTCCGCCATAGCTTACGTAAGTCGTTATCTTTAGTCTGGATAATCCTATCTTACTGGGCAAGGGCTAGACAGATGGCTCAGGAGACGGGAGTCGGGAATCGGGAGTCGGGAATCGGGAGTCGGGAATCGGGAGTCGGGAATCGGGAGTCGGGAGTCGGGAGTAGGGAGTCGGGAAAAGCGGGAAATGGGAAGAATTCTTCGGACTTGAGCTAAACGCGATTGGCCTACGGCCACCCTACGCGAACGCATTTGTGATCGCATTTGTCAGTAGCTTTCATGAGTATAGCGCTTTCTAACCTAATCAGGTACACAGGATTTGTTCCCTGTTCCCTATTCCCTATTCCCTATTCCCTACTCCCTACTCCCTACTCCCTACTCCCTATTCCCTATTCCCTATTCCCTACTCCCAATTCCCTATACCTGGCTTTTTTCTCTTAACAGAGTAATTAACCGCTAACACTTGATGCGGCAGAGGATGGCAAACCTGAAAGAACTATACTAAAGTATATGAGTACTGAAAATTAATCCTCAAAAAATTAATTATCAGATTTAATAGCATGTAAATAATGTAAGCCGTCAGCCGTCAGCCGTCAGCCGTGCGCGTAGCGCTAATCGCTGATAGCTGATAGCTGATAGCTGTTCGCGTAGCGTGGCCAAAGGCCTTTAGCTGATAGCTTAATACTTACTCAATAATGCTATAGCATTATTTGTATTATCAATATTATTTGAATTGAGGGTGTCTTAAACTAGTTGATAATCCCCCTAGGAGCCAGGGTAAATCTACTAAACCTAAACACGAATCATAAATAACTAACAACTAATCTATATGGTCTGGTCAGAGCAACAGCTGTTACATGGTGGTAAATACAAGATCGAGAAAATTCTTGGACGTGGAGCGTTTGGAATTACCTACAAAGCAGTCCATCAGTTACTCAATCAAGATGTTGTAATTAAAACACCACACGAAAGCCTGAGATTGGCTCCAGACTACCCCAACTATGGCGAAGAATTTATCAAGCAAGGACAACTGCTGGCTCAACTGTCTGCTGACCTTGAATCCCTGGTCCAGGTCAGAGACTTGTTTCAAGAAGGAGATACCTACTGCCTCGTAATGGATTTTATTCCCGGGGAAAGTTTGTGGAATTTGGTACAACGCACAGGACCATTACCTGAAACTGATGCAGTAGAGTACATCACTCAAATTGGGTCAGCCTTGAATCTAATCCATGGAGTAGGGCTAGTGCATTTAGATATCAGCCCTCATAATATTGTAGTCAGTAACACTGGCAAACCGGTATTGATTGACTTTGAGATTCCTGGGGATATACTCCGAGATAGTAATGTGTCGAGCCATATTGACAATAAACCATTTCGACCCTACGAGCTATACTACCAAGGCAGTCGTCACGCCACGGTGGATGTGTACTCTCTAGCGGCTTCGATGTACTATGCCGTAACTGGGCTAAATCCTACCGAGTCAATTTACCGCAAGTATGACGGTGAAGAGCTGGTGCCACCAAACCAACTGCTTCCTAGTATTAGCGATCGCTTAAATCAAGTAATTCTCCAAGGCATGGCCTTAGAGCCAAAAGACCGTCCTGAGTCAGTGCATGAATGGTTACAGCCCTTGACTGAAGACGATTATTTCATCTCTTTGAGTGAAGTTGATGACCTTAGTTCTGATGTAGGAGTAGATTACCGCCCATTACGGGATTTACTAATCCGTAGAAAGTGGCAAGAGGCAGATCAAGAAACTCTCGCTGTTATGCTCAAAGCAACAGGACGAGAAGAAGAAGGCTGGCTTGACATCCCAGATATCAACACCTTTCCTTGTACAGACCTCTATACTCTCAACACCCTCTGGGTAAAGTACAGCAATGGGCGCTTTGGCTTTAGTGTACAGAAACAAATCTGGCAGAGCTTAGTGACCGAGAGTGTGCAGGTAACTCCTGGTGCGGATTATGAGTATGAAACTTACTGTCGCTTTGGCGATCAACTCGGATGGCACACCAACGAAACGTGGCTAGATTACGTTGACCTGCCCTTCACCCTCAATGCTCCCCAGGGGCATCTACCAGTCAGCTATGTCGGATTCTTTTCCGGTTGGGCATACTTTGCCTTTTTTATGGGTGGCGTATCTCTCTTCTCTCGCCTTGAGATATGTAGTATTTAGCAGTTTTTATAGCGGTTTTTAATTCGGTCTGGGTGTTAGGGAATCGGAAATCGGGAATCGGGAATCGGGAATCGGGAATCGAGAAACCAGACTGTGTACCTCATTAGGATAAAAAACGCTAAATAATAGTTATATAGAGCAGTTATAAACCAATTTATAGATGCTCTATATAACTATTGTTTGATTTATTTTTTTACTCAAAAAACCTATACAGCAGTTTGCCATTAAATTAGGTACAAATTTATAGCTTTTTAGGGAGTATAGAGCAGGTATTAGGGAAGATGGAAGAGGGAAAACAATCCTGTTTACCTGATAGTTATGCCAACCGCCGTAAAAAAAATATTTTTAATAATCTCTGATTAATTTACCTCTAAATTTTAATTAATAATTGAAAAAAAATCATCTGATTTAAACTTTTTTTATATTTCCTATTCTCGATTCCCGATTCCCGATTCCCGATTCCCCACTCCCTACTCCCTACTCCCTACTCCCTACTCCCTATTCCCTATTCCCTACTTCCTAAAACTCAACACAAAAATCCCTGAGGTTATTGTATGATCTCAATACAGTAAAAAGCATTAGCCATAATGACTATCGGGATTTGGGTACTAGGGGATCAACTTTGGAATGAACAATCAGCCCTAAACAGTTGTCAACAAAACCATCAAAATACGCCAGTAATTCTGATTGAATCCCTAAGCTACGTCCAACAAAGACGTTACCACCGCCAAAAACTGGTATTCATTTGGTCAGCCATGCGCCACTTTGCTGAGGAATTACGCCAGCAAGGTTGGCCAGTCAGCTATGAAACAGCGGACGACTTTGAAACGCCTCGGAGGGGTTAGGGGTGGGTTTTCCGTTCGCCCTCACCCTACACCCCACACCCAGTAAGGCTTTTAAGCCTGTTTGTCACCCCTTCAGGCCGAAATAATTGGCAACCTAAAACTAACTTGCCAAATTACCTTTATCTAAAAGAGCAAGAAGACTCACGTTATACCCGTAGGGTTAGCGGGAGACGGGGCGTATAAAGTGCGGACGCAGGTGACCCACACAGCCCCTCATGAATTGCTAGGTGCGCTTGACATCTTACATATAAGAGTTTAAAATGTAAGTATACTTCAAGGAGTAAATATGGTCGAAAAAGCTTACCGTTACCGTTTTTACCCAACCCCTGAACAGGAAACTCTGTTGAGGAGAACTCTAGGCTGTGTAAGACTTGTTTACAATAAAGCTTTAGATGCTAGGACAAAAGGTTGGTATGAACGCTCCCGACGTGTAAGCTACAAGGAAACTTCTTTGATGTTGACAGGATGGAAAAAACAAGATGACTTGTTTTTTTTGGGCGATGTCAGTTCTGTGCCCCTTCAACAAGGGTTAAGACACCTCCAAACTGCTTTCACTAATTTCTTTGCAGGTCGTGCTAAGTATCCTAACTTCAAGAAAAAGCGTAATGGTGGTAGTGCAGAGTTCACTAAGTCAGCTTTCAAATGGAAAGATGGTAAAATCTATCTTGCCAAATGTAAAGAACCTTTACCTATTCGTTGGAGTCGTCAATTACCTGAAAACTGCAACCCAAGTACTGTTACGGTTACTTTGGATCCATCTGGCCGTTGGCATATCTCTATAAGGTTTAATGACTACAGAGATTTGAGTCTACCACCAACGGATAAACAAGTTGGCTTTGACCTAGGAATTTCTAGTTTAATTACAACTAGTGACGGAGACAAAATCGCTAATCCCAAACACTTTAAGAAACTTAGGAAAAGATTAGCTAAGTACCAAAAAGCTTTGTCGCGAAAACAAAAAGGATCTAACAATCGTTACAAGGCAAAGTTAAAAGTTGCCAGGATACACGCAAAAATAAAGAATACTAGAAAAGATTTTACTCACAAGCTAACTACTCAACTAGTCCGAGAAAACCAATTGATTGTGTTTGAGGATTTAGCTGTGAAAAACATGGTTAAGAATCACAAATTATCTCAAGTTATCAATGATGCCAATTGGGCGGAAATAATTCGTCAGATTAAATACAAATCAGACTGGTATAATCGTGAAGCTATTTCCATTGACAGATGGTTCCCTAGTAGCAAGCTGTGTTCTGTATGTCTAAATCGTGTTGATTCTTTGCCTTTAAATATTCGGGAATGGGATTGCCCATTCTGTAACGCTCATCACGATCGTGATATTAACGCATCAACTAATATTTTGGCGGCAGGGCTTGCCGTTTCAGTCTGCGGAGCGACCGTAAGACCCGAAGAGAGTAAATCTCGAAAGGCTGGTGCGAAAAACTCCCCAAAGGGGAGAAGGAAACAGAAACCTAAGTCGTGAGTCTTAGGAATCCCCCGCTATAATCGCGAGATTTAGCGGCGGGAGGATGTCAATCCCAACAATCATTTTCTGTGGAGCGATTCTGATTTTCAAACCTGGGCGAAATCTCAAAAACGTCTAATAATGGAAAACTTCTATCGGGTCGGGCGCAAGCGATTTAATACTTTGATGGCAGGAAATCAGCCAATTGGTGGCAAATGGAATTTCGATAAACAAAATCGTAAACCCCCAAAACGTAATCTAAATCCACCAGACGCCCTTTGGTTTGAACCCGAACCAATCACCCAAGAGGTGATCAACTCGGTTAATGCTCAAAACTTTCCCAGCTACGGAAAAACCGAACCATTCCGTACCTTACAATCCTCGGAAGCGCACTGGCCAGGGAGCCTGTGCCTTTAATTTCTTATACTGGGATTTTCTTTGCAGCCACCGTGACCAACTCAAGGCTCAAGGCCGCATGAGTTTAGTCTTGTCTGACTTGGACAAAATCTCTGATCAAGACATACAACAAATTCGTGAAGACACTTTTAGGTGGCATAGAGACAATCTTCCTGACAATACCACATAATTAGGTTAGAAGCAATTAGTCAGTGGTTAGATTTTTTTTCCTTGTTTTTTCCTTGAGGAGTCAACTCAAGAGTTTGCTAATCAGAGTTCGATAATTAATTAGGGGTTTCAATCTACAATGACCCCATCTGTGGTCACCAGTTTTCCACTGCCAACGAAACTGTAAGAATTCTTATCGTTTCTCCCAAATTTCCCCCACAGATTCCCCACTGTTTCCACACAGAGCTTCAAGCTTTTCCACAGTTTTCCCATAGTTTTCCACAAGCCTCAACGGTGGCATTAGGTATTCCAGTTTTACTGGGGATTTTCCCGACTTAGTATTACGCAGCAGTTAAGGCCGCAGTTTATGTAAAGTTGTGTAACAAAAAAGTGCCTCAAACCCTGATTATTTCGTATACATTTCGGAATTTCAACAAGAGTTGTAATATTTCGCAGCATTGACAAACCCACCCCATTTCAGATGAAAATGGTGCGACCAACCTATAAAAAAAATTTGCTCTAAGCTAACCTACGCCCACCAGCAGGGGTTAGCACGGACTACCCTACCTGATTTGGGGATAGTTCTGAACTAAAGCAAGGGTGGCATCAAAATTCAGTGCTTCGGTGCTGGCTTGTCTTGGCTTTCTTTTAGCCAAGGCAGTTATCTGAAGTGCTTGAAATCAGGTGGCTTTTTCCAAAAATACCTTTATATGAAGAGGTGAATATGAACGCAACCGTAAGTATCCTGGCAGAAATCCCCGAAGACCTGCATGAGTCTCTCAAGCGCTACCTAGAAACCCATCCTAGCTGGGACCAAGACCGGGTCTTCGCAGCAGCACTTTCTCTGTTTTTGCTCCAAAATGGTATTGGTAAGACTCCAGAAACGTCCCAGAGTTATCGCGCTTGTGCTCGTGTCTATCTGGAATCCTTATTTCAATATCCTGCTTAATTAATCCGGGATGGGGAAAGGTATAACGTGTTATATATAACGTGTGAAATATAACATGTAAAGTATGACGTGTCAAGTTAAGCACCCATGCTTGCACGGCTTCGCCCTATTCCCCACTCCCCTGTTATCATGTCCGGAAACATCGAGATCATAAACCGTAAATAATGGGTAACCCATTACCCATTACCGATTACCAAAACGATTTTTGAGTATGAGCACTATCGAAAAAACCGGACAGATTATAATTCCTCAACTGATTGTCGGTTTAGGTAATCCGGAACCGAAATACGATAACACCCGACATAATATCGGTTTTGAAGTGGTAGATGCGATCGCACGTCGATTACAGATTGTAGGAAACGAACATCGCCGCTTTCAGGGATGGTTTGGTCAAGGAATTGGACTAAAAGGAAATAAGCTAAGCTTGCTTAAGCCTCTTACATACATGAATCGCTCTGGACAAGCAATTCGGGCGGTGACTGATTGGTACAAGCTAACACCTGAGTCAGTCGTGATCATTTATGATGATATGGACTTACCAGTAGGGCGTTTGCGTCTGCGCCTTTCCGGTTCAGCGGGAGGACACAATGGGATGAAATCCGCAATTGCCCATCTCGGTACCCAAAACTTCCCTCGCCTGCGGATTGGTATCGGCAAATCCAGTCAGAAGCCAAACACGATCTCCCACGTCCTAGGAAAATTTTCACCCCAGGAAGCCGAGTTAATGTCTGAAGTAGTCCAACTAGCCGTTGAGGCGATTGAACTGTCTCTTAAGCAAGGTGTGGAAAAGGCAATGAGTCTCTACAATAATCGGAATCTAGCAACTGTAGCAAAGGGAGTAGGGAGTAGGGAGTAGGGAGTAGGGAGTAGGGAGTAGGGAGTAGGGA
>NZ_CEYLVT010000311.1:0-7036 GCF_982860115.1 Moorena sp. | reverse complement strand
AACCGATGGTGGCACCGATACCGGTACAGGAACCGATGGTGGCACCGATACCGGTGCAGGTACAGATGGTGGCACCGATACCGGTGCAGTAACTGATGGTGACACTGGTAGCGGTACAGTAACTGATGGTGACACTGGTAGCGGTACAGTAACTGATGGTGGCACCGATACCGGTGCAGTAACTGATGGTGGCACCGATACCGGTGCAGTAACTGATGGTGACACTGGTAGCGGTACAGTAACTGATGGTGACACTGGTAGCGGTACAGGTACAGATGGTGGCACTGGTAGCGGTACAGTAACTGATGGTGACACTGGTAGCGGTACAGTAACCGATGGTGACACTGGTAGCGGTACAGTAACCGATGGTGACACTGGTAGCGGTACAGTAACCGATGGTGACACTGGTACCGGTATAGTAACCGATGGTGACACTGATACCGGTACACCGCCAGATGATGTAACAGTCCTACCGCCAGATGATGTAACAGTCCTACCGCCAGATGATGTAACAGTCCTACCGCCAGATGATGTAACGGTTTTACTACCGGATGATTTAACAGTTTCACAACAGGTAGACTCAAAAATCCCCACACCGGATAACTCATCAATAACACCGCCAGAGGTTCCACCATTGGTAGAGCAACCAATCACACTAGAGGCGACCGTTAAAAGTGACCTAGTCTATGGCATAGAAAAAGCCTTCACAGAAGAATATCAGGCATACTTTTCGCGACCGCTCAAGACCAAAATTTATACTCAGAATGATGTGCGCGATCGCACTCGTGAGCTTGAGCGCGAGACTGGTCTCAAGACTGGGGTTATTTATGTCAGTTTTGTCCAAAACTCCGTTACATTGCCAGGAACGCGATGCCAAACTCCGGCAATTCCAGCAGGGCAACTTGACCGACGATTTGGTTACCGACCCTCTGATCTACCTTCAGAAGCGGAAAAGTGCTTACAAACAAGCGATGACCAGCTAGAACTGTTGCTGATCACAGCAGAGGGTAATCCAGTTCTGCGGCGAGTCTATAACGCAAATCGTGCTGAAGTCTTAGATGTAACCACGACTTTTCATCGAACACTGATAGATCCGGGAAGCTTGGATGATAAGGATCATCTCAAAGCAGCTCAGCAACTTTACCAATGGCTGATAGGACCGTTAGAGGCTGAGTTAAAAGCTAATAATATTGAAAGCCTGATATTTGCTATGGATCAGGGATTGCGCTCCCTACCTCTGGCTGCTCTGCACGATCAAAAGAACTATCTAGTGGAAAATTATAGTGTCAGCCTGGTGCCTAGCCTTAGTTTGACCTATTCTCGGTTCACCAATGTTCAATCCTTGCGACTGCTGGCGATGGGAGCCTCCCAATTTTCTGATAAAGAGGATTTGCCTTGGGTAAAAGTCGAGTTAGAAACAATTATCGACAAAAAACTGTGGAAAGGTGACTATTTTCTAAACGAAAGCTTCACTCTGGAAAATTTAAAAGCTCAACGAAAAAGACGTAAATTTGGCATCATTCACTTAGCTACCCATGCTCAGTTTAATCGAGGAGCTCCTGAGAATTCTTACATTCAAATGTGGGACAGAAAACTGCGGCTCGATGAAGTGGAAAATCTGTTTTCTGAGCCATCGGTAGAGTTGTTGGTACTCAGCGCTTGCCAAACCGCTTTGGGCAATCGGGAAGCAGAGCTAGGTTTTGCTGGATCAGCGTTTCAGGCAGGGGTTGACTCCACTCTAGCAACCCTTTGGTCTGTCAGTGACCAAGGGGCTCTGGGGCTGACTACAGAGTTTTACCGTCAGTTGAAAAAGACACCGAGTAAAACTGAAGCCTTGCGACAGGCACAGTTGGCAATGATTCGAGGCAATGTCCGGATCGAGAATGATCACTTATTTATCTCTGGCAATAAAATTGCTTTATCTTCAGAATTGTCAGGATTTGGAAAACAAAGCTTTAGCCATCCCTATTTTTGGGCTGCTTTCTTGCTAGTTGGTGATCCTTAAACAGGGAGTCGGGAGTAGGGAGTAGGGAGTCGGGAGTCGGGAATCGGGAATCGGGAATCGGGAATCGGGAATCGAGAGGGAGGTGTGGGAGGTGTGGGGAGGGTGGGGAGCAAGTGGTGTGGTTTCCACTATGAGCGGCTGCATCAAGACAATGTATTTAAAGATACCAAATTCTCGCCAACTACTTCTTCCCTCTCCCCTCTCTCCCCACACTACCCCCTCTCCCCACACTCTTCCCCCTGTTCCCTGTTCCCAGATCCGCTGTTCCCTATAATCCCTAGGGTCAAACTTGAGAGTTCCAAATGGGAGTCATAACCCAATCGTTTTCAGCATTTCCAAATGCTTTGAAACCGGTACAAGGGTATTGGCAGTAATCATCCCGCTGGCGGCAACGGCTGGTAAACCAATACCGGGAAAGGTTGAGTCTCCACAGCACATTAGTCCAGGTAGGGGTGTGCCAGGACCAGGAAAGATGCCAACTCCTGCTCGAATCGCTGGACCGTAGGAACCTCGGTGGCGGCGCAGAAAGCGTTCGTGGGTGAGCGGTGTACCGACTAGAGTGACTTCACAACGGGAACGAATGTCTGGAATGATGCGCTCCAATCCTTTCCACATGATTTCTGCACGCACCTGCTTTTGTTGTGCATAGGCTTCACTGTTACGACTCATGCCTTGCCAGAGTTCATAGGGTTCGTTACCTGGAGTATAAACATGAATCACGTGTTTTCCTGGTGGTGCTAGGGATGGGTCTAGAAGGGATGGAATCGATAGCACTACTATATTCTGGGGAGCGGTAACACCTTTTTCCCAGTCATTAACGATAATGTAGTGGCAGGCTAGGTCTTTTTCTAGTCCTTGAGCATCAATGCCTAAGTGGAGATGCATGAAGCTGTCACACTCAGGAGTAGCGTTTCTCTTGGCTCGATAGGATTTTGGTATTGCTGAATCTGGCAGTAGTTTGAGGGTATCCCATACTGAGATATTAGAGACTACTGCTTTACGGGCTCGGATTTCTTTGCTGCCCCGCAGACGCACACCTACGGCACGGTTGTGCTCGACTATCACTTCCTCAACATGAGCATTAACTATCAGCTGACCGCCATGTTTTTCTAATCCCCGCACCAGGGCATCAACTAGGGCACCACTACCACCAATGGGATAATCTAGCACTACCCCTGGTCGATACCATTCCGCAAACATAAAGGCCATCTCTGCCGCAATGGTTCCATCTGCTGGTAGTCCGGATAATAGAAAACAAAGCAAATCGAGCCAATTACGGCTAAAGTTGTCTTTGAGAACACCGTCCATAATCTGGCTAAAGGGTCCTCTGAGCTTGATAGAATCCCCAGCATATCGTAGGAAAGAGGGGGCAAATCGGCTGAGGGTGACTATTGCGCCGAGATCAAAACGGATGGCAGTCAGGGGAATTGCGATCGCAGCCTTAGCTAGGGGTTCCATCACCCGCTGAAGCTCACGCCATTCGGTTACAGCATCATTACCACGAAGCCTGGCTAGAACCTCACAAAACTGATCCGCACCAACGGATGTGTCAAAGTCACCTTCAGGCAAACGGCAACCCCATGTATTGTAGGTTTCCCAAGATAAATCCTCACCGATGGCATCTAGCAGTTGTCGCAGAGGATTGGAAGAAGGGCTATAAGACAAACCTGAGTAAAGAGACGGACCGGAGTCAAATTTGAATCCATTGCGCTCAAAAGCGTGAGCAGCACCACCAGGGATTGAGTGGCTCTCGCAGACTGTGACGTTAAAACCGTAGCGAGCTAGAAGAGAGGCGCAGCATAAACCACCAATCCCACTGCCAATTACAACTATATCTGTTTCTTTACTCATTGAACTTTGGGCTCGATAGTTTGGTTTATTCTATTGATAATTACGACAAAAATACTATATTACCAATTTTTCTCGTATCGTCTCTTCATTTGCTCTAAACCCTACCAATACCGCTGTGCCATCCTTCACAAATAGGGGTCGTTTCAGGAGCATCGCATCTTTGGCAAAGGCTTCAACCCACTGCTCTTCGGTCCAAGTCTTTTTTTCTTCACCTATTTCACGATAGGATTTCCCAGAGGTATTACGCATGGGTTTAGAGCCCAAAGCTTCTACCCAGCTGCTAATCATATCAGCAGTTGGTGGATGCTCTTTTGTGTTAATAAAATCATACTCAACACTGTTATCTTGGAGCCATTTAAATGCTTTTTTGCAGGTGCCGCAGTTGGGTATACCGTAGACTTTAATTGACATAATGTTTATCCTGATTTATTAGCATTCAGTGATCAGCCGTCAGCCGTCAGCCGTCAGTAGTCAGTAGTCAGTAGTCAGTAGTCAGTAGTCAGTAGTCAGTAGTCAGCGGTCAGCTTATTTTCTTCAAAAGCTGTTCGGGTAGCGTGCGCGTAGCGCATAAACTGATGGCTGAATGCTGATGGCTGAATGCTGATGGCTGAATGCTGATAGCTGAATGCTGATAGCTGAATGCTGACCTCTATCCTAAAACTAAACTTTGAATTTATCGGTAATCCGCTGCATCGCTTCGTCTACATTTTCCCGACTATTAAATGCGGAAATGCGGAAATAGCCTTCTCCTGCAGCACCAAATCCAGAACCAGGGGTTCCGACTACATTGGCAGTGTTGAGTAATTTATCAAAGAAGTCCCAACTGGATAGACCATTAGGTGTTTTGACCCAAACGTAAGGGGCATTTACGCCACCATATACTGTTAAGCCAGCCGCTGTTAGTTGATCGCAAATAATTTTGGCGTTTTCCAAATAGAAGTCAACTAGTGCTTTAACTTGCCCTTGGCCTTCTTCAGAATAAACGGCTTCAGCGCCTCGTTGTACAATATAGGAAACCCCATTAAACTTAGTACAATGGCGGCGGTTCCAAAGTTTCCACAGTTCTACATCTGAACCATCGGATGCTTTGGCTGTTAGGGTCTTCGGTACTACTGTTAATGCACAGCGGGTGCCGGTAAAGCCTGCATTTTTGGAAAAAGAGCGGAATTCAATGGCACAATCCCTTGCTCCCTCAATTTCGTAGATGGAGTGGGGTAGGTCTGGGTCAGTGATAAAGGCTTCGTAGGCTGCATCAAAGAAAATGACCGAGCCATTAGCTTTGGCATAGTCTACCCAGGTTTTGAGGTAGTCTTTGCTAGCGGTTGCTCCGGTAGGGTTATTGGGGAAGCACAGGTAAATTAAATCAACCTTCTCGGAGGGAATCTCAGCGGTGAAGTTGTTCTCGGCGGTAATCGGTAGATAAACCAAACCCTCATACTTACCAGCATCATTAGCATCCCCGGTATGACCAGCCATGACGTTGGTGTCTACATAGACAGGATAAACTGGGTCAGTAACGGCAATCTTGTTATCGTTCCCAAAGATGTCGAGAATGTTGCCAGTGTCGCACTTGGAGCCATCGGAGATGAAAATTTCCCCAGCTTCAATGTCACACCCCCGGCTTTGGAAATCGTGGGTAGCAATTTTTTCCCTTAACCAAGGGTAGCCTTGCTCTGGACCATAACCTTTGAAGGTGGCGCGATCGCCCATTTCTTCAACAGCTTTGATTATGGCGGTGCGGCAGGCGGCTGGTAGTGGTTCGGTAACATCACCAATCCCCAGCTTGATTAGCTTAGCATCGGGATTGGCTTCTGCGAAAGTATTGACCCGTCGCGCAATTTCGGGAAATAGGTAGCCAGCTTTGAGTTTGAGGTAGTTGTCGTTAATGCTTGCCATAGTAGATTGGTATAAACGCCCTCAAAATAGCTTATATCAAGTCTGGTTGAATACCTATAATTAAGGAAAGTGTGGGAAGTGTGGGAAGTGTGGGGAGATGGGGAGATTTTTATTAAGGGTAATTATTCCGACATGATAGTATAGCGCTACGCGCAAGTCAGAAGTCAGAAGTCAGAAGTCAGAAGTAAACTAGACTCACGTTTCGGAGTTTACAAATATCTTAATTTGAATGGGTAGTGCTATACAAGTTTTTTGTAAGCATATGTGCTAGGCGAACAGATGTCAGCTGTCAGCCGTTGACTGATAGCTGATAGCTGATAGCTGATAGCTGATAACTGATAACTGATAGCTGATAACTTATATGGAAATTCAAAAATTACTCAACACTAAAATCGGTGATGTAGCAGCAACATCCCTACTGACCTTGTATTGCCATGCCCTAGAAAACCAGTCAAAAGACCCAATTTTAGATGATCCATTAGCTGTTGAAATTACGGATAAATTAACTCCTGAATTGTCCGAGTCAGATAACAAGCTTTATCAAAGCTTAGCTAAGGGCAAGGTAGAAAAAAAATTGGTGGTTCATGTTGCTATGCGCGCCAAACGCTATGATGATTATGCCAGAAATTTCCTGGAGCGATCGCATAACGGAATTGTGGTTAATATTGGTTGTGGTTTGGATACTCGTTTCCACCGGATCGATAACGGTAAAGTTATCTTCTATGACCTTGATTTACCAGAGGTGATAGCAGTTAAACGGAAACTGTTGCCAGAAACTGACCGCTATCGCTTTATTCCGTCTTCGGTCTTTAATTATGAATGGATGGAACTAATCAGAGAGTTGAATGCTGATTCAGTGTTATTTCTGGCAGAAGGGGTGTTTATGTACCTTGAAGAAGAGGAAGTAAAATCATTAGTATTGAAACTGCAATCAACGTTTCCTGGCTGTGAACTTATTACTGAATTTGTCAAGGCCGCTTGGTTAAAGCCGCCTCTGCAAGCAATCATCAACAAAAAATTACAACAGGATTTGAATTTGGGAAAATATGCCACTTTCAAGTTTGGAATTAAAGACAGTAAAGACTTGGAGGGTTGGAATCCAGGTATTAAATTCCTTGATGATTGGTTTTATCTTGATGAACCAGAAAAGAAACTTGGTTTGCTGAGAGTTTTGAAAGATATTCCATTTTTAAGGAAAATACAGTGGACTGCTCGCTATAAGTTAAATTGAAAGGGAATCGGGAATCGGGAATCGGGAATCGGGAATCGGGAATCGGGAATCGG
>NZ_CEYLVT010000310.1:0-7096 GCF_982860115.1 Moorena sp. | reverse complement strand
CAATCCGATTGTTCTCAAAGCCACAAAGGTCATTGGCCAGGATCGCTTCTGCATCGACTAGGCTTCCTGGCAATTCGGTTAAGCCTGAGGTGGGGTCTATCTGGGAGATGTTGAGGATTACGTCACCGTTGAAGGATGGGCCACGATTGGAGGTGGAAGTGATGTCATTTCCTGGAGTGAGACGGTCTCGAAACTCTAAGCCAAAGATGCCTTGGGCATTAATCCTAACACTACCTCCTGGGCCTTCTTCAGCATTGGCGGTGATGTCGCTATCTCCGAGACCGACTAGGGTATCAGTATCAATAAATATATTTCCCCCAGTGGTTGTATTCTGAGCGTCAGTTATAATCAAGCTTTGGTTGAGGAGTCGGATGTCACTGGAAAAGAGTTTAATATTGCTGTCGTCTCCTCCTGCTGTTTCTGCTGTGATCCTACCTTTGTTGTTAAGGAAAATGGAGTTGGCATTAATCTCTACCTCCCCTGCTGAACTCCCCTGTTGAGTGCTTCTAGCACTAACTTCTGCTCCATCTTTGACAATTAATTGCCCGGTGGTAAGACTCAAATCTCCCGCATTTCCTTTCCCTTGAGTTTCAGTAAACAAGCCACTGGGAAACTTACCATCGGCTGAGGTACCAATTAGTTGAATAGTCTCCTCAGCATCCACTGTCAAATCTCCCCCGTCCCCAAGACCAAAAGTGCGAGCTAAAACTCTTGCTCCATCTTTGACAATTAACTGCCCAGTGGTAATACTCACATCTCCCGCTTTTCCTTTGCCTTGAGTTTGAGTCAACAAAGCGCTGCCAAACCGACCATTGGCTGACCTACCAATCAGTTGAACAGTCTCGGAGGCATTCACTGTCAAATCTCCCCCGTCCCCTTCACCCACAGTGCCAGCTGAAATAATTCCTCCATCTTTGACAATTAACTGTTCGGTGGTAATACTCACATCTCCCGCTTTGCCTTTTGAGCCTCGATTAGCTTGAGCAAACAAGCCGCTGGGAATATTACCATTGGCATCAGTACCAATGACTTGAACAGTAGAGGAGGCATCCACTGTCAAATCTCCTCCGTCCCCTTCATCAAAAGTGCTAGCTGAAACAATTCCTCCATCTTTGACAATTAACTCCCCAGTGGTAATACGTGTTTTGCCTGCATTTCCTGTCCCTTCAGTTCGAGCAAACAAGCCGCTGCGAATATTATCACTGCCTAAGCTACCAATCAGTTGAACAGTCTCGGAGGCATTCACAGTCAAATTTCCGCCATCCCCTTCATTAAAAGTGCTAACTGAAACTTGTGCTCCATCTTGGATAATTAACTGCCCAGTGGTAATAGTTACATCTCCCGCTTTTCCTTTCCCTTCAGTTTGACTCAACAAGCCGTTGGCAAAATCACCATCGACTAAGGTCCCAATTAGTTGAACCTTTTCGGAGGCATCCACAGTCAAATTTCCGCCGTCCCCAAGACCGCTTGTACCAGCTGAAACTCTTGCTCCATCTTTGACAATTAACTCCCCAGTGGTAATACTCACATCTCCCCCATTTCCTGTTGCTCTTGGCAAAACTCGGGATCCCAAAAGGCTGAGATTACCATCAGGCGATACACCAATTACTCGAACAGATTCCGAGGCATCCACTGTCAAATCTCCCCCCTGTCCTGAGCCAGATACATCAGCAGTTATCCTAGAACCACCCTCAAGACTCAACTGTGAAGCCTCAACCACTATCCCACCGCCATTCTGACTTCCCTCGGTATCCGCAAATACAAAAGAGCGATCGCGTAAACTCACCTTAGCCCCTTGCACCTGCATACTGCCACCACTTTCGCCACTGGTCTCAACTCTAGCCTCCTCGGACAAACTAATATCCTGAAACCCTTGAACTAGTGAATAATCCAATACAAAACTCGTATCCGTTGGGGTCAGGTTCACCACACTATTAGAACCAACACTCCCCAGCTCAATCCGTCCATCGCTTGCAGTTAAATTACCACCATCAATCGTAATGTCACCACCAATTAGCCCTAAGGTTTGACCATTTGGTACCCGAAACAGACTAGACTGATTAGTAATACTTCCTGGATTGGAACCATATTGCAACCCAGAGGGAATATTAATCGTCAACAACGGTTTTTTATTGGGATTTAATGTGCTGAATACTGTGCCATCGTCAAACAACACACTATCAGCAGTACTCCCAAAAAATGACCCTCCGAGATCTAGTCGGCTATTGGGACCAAAGAAAATACCGTTTGGATTAATCACAAACAAGTTAGCATTACCCAATACGCCTAGAGTCCCTAAAATATTGGAAACATTAGTTCCCGTTACCCGACTCAGGATGTTGGCAATTCCAGCAGGATTATCAAAATAAACTCGCCCCATCTCATCCACATTGAAATCTGAAAAGCTGTGGAAGAGATTGCTTTCTCTAATCGCCCCACCTTCAATTAAATCTGCCAGGGCACCCTTAACATCGACATTGGGAGTTACTACAGAGCTTTCATTCCCCAGGCTATTATCTGGAGTAATTTGTCCTAATGCTGTAGTTGCACCCAGTAAAGAACACAGAAAAACGCTACTTGCTTGCACAAGTCCGTCAACCAGAGGTTTCATGGTAATAAAAAAGAGCTACCGAATTGACATAATTATTTCATAAAACTCAGGTTTTTACTGTTAATTTTTATTAGGCCAATCTGGCAGTTTTAATTAGATTAGTTGCATTGTTTACTTTAGGTCATCGAGAATTTGTAATAGTCAATAGGGAATAGGCAATAGGGAATAGGTAATAGGGAATAGGCAATAGGGAATAGGCACAAAAATTTGTATATCTCATTAATATTAAAACTGGGATAATGGCCTAGACAGCATGTAAGCTATCAGCTATCAGCTATCAGTTATCAGCTATCAGCTATCAGCTATTGGCCATAAGCACCTACACAAAATTAATTACCTACTCTGAATCTCTGTAAAGCTTACATTGTAAGACTTTGAGTTTTGGAAAATGTGCAATTAATTTTGTGCACCTGCTTAAGCGAGGCTACTGTTCGCGCAGGGTGCGCGTAGCGTAATCGGTGCTTTTAAATAAAATAAGCTGACTGCTGACTGCTGACTGCTGAATTCTTACGACAGCATTAACAGGCTATCACTGAAAATTAAGACAATAAATTAACAGGTAGTGATCAAGATGTCGTGGTTTTGCTGAGGTCTGGTCAAGGTAACGGGAGCTAAAATCACTATTTGTGTACCACTAGCCACTATCTTACGTTGACACTCCCCACGATTAGAAATCGGGGGATTCTTGGTTCAACGAACTGACTTGCTTAACCAGACCGGAATCAGGTTTAGTAGAGGACAGATCTCCCCAAGCGTTGATAAAAGTTTCGGTGTGCCCCACCGTACTCAAGGCTCTATTAAGTATGTTCTTGGCGGCATTATGTTCGCGTAGCGTCGGCTTCGCCGAATCGCGATCTAAATTGCAACCACATTTACAGGTATGAGTCCTAGTCGATAAAGATTTTTTGACGACCTCACCACATTCAGAACAGTTCTGGCTAGTATAGGCTGGATTAACTGCAACGGTTATCTTATTAAACCTTTGACCAAAATGCTCTAACCATACCCGAAATTGACGCCAACCAGCATCATTAATAGACTTGGCAAGACAATGATTTTTAACTAAGTTTTTTACCTTTAAGTCTTCGTAGGCGACCAGGTCGTTAGACCGGATTACGCAACGCGCCGGAGACGAAACCTTAGATAATGGAGCCTTTATAACAACAGTTTTAACCCTTTTCTGCATAACCTACAAACCAAAAAGGCTCCATTATCTTACGGTAACTTCTAACCAGTCTCTTGGCATGTTCTTTACGCTGCCTACTTATCTTAAGGTGTGCCCTAGCTAGTCTATTTCTGGCTTTTCGTCGGTTGGCTGAGCCTTTCTTTTTTCGGGAAAGCCTACGTTGACAGAATTTTACACGTTTCTCGCTTTTTCTATAAAACCTGGGATTGGGTTCCGAGTAGCCATCAGAGTCAGTATAAAACTCTTTTAGTCCTACATCTAGTCCAACAGCATATCCGGTACTTTCTGACTCTTCAGTTTTATTTACTTTGACGCAGAACTGGACATAATAGCCGTCGGCTTTCTTGACAATCCGAACCCTTTTTATAAGCTTTTGGTCGAACCACCATAAGTCCCAAGTACCTTTAAGCTTGATTTTGCCAATACCTTTCTTGTCGGTGAACTTAATAGACTTTTTGTCTATTGATAATTTCCAACCAGATTGCTTGTACTCAACAGAACGGCAGTGCTTCTTGAATTTCGGGAAGCCTTTCTTCCCTGGAACCTTCTTTTTACAGTTATCAAAGAAACGTTTAATAGCTCGTTCTACATTTTCAACAGAAGCCTGACAAGCATGACTATTGAGGTCTTTTACAAACTTAAATTCGTCTCTTATTTGGGTGTTATAGCGATAGAGTTGTTTCTTTCCAATCCCTTTGTTATCTATCCAGTAACGAAGCACTTTGTTTCGTACAAACTTAGAGGTACGAATGGCTTCATCCACAGCTTTCTGTTGGGACTTGCTAAGGATGGCTTTGAACTCCATTGCTAACACTTTTACCACCTCCTTGACGTTATTTTGGGTGCATTTTTATAGTATATACATAAGATATAGCTAGTGTCTATGATAAATTTTAAAAAAAATTCAAATACAATAAAAATATTGTCTACTCGTGTAAATACCACGTCGTATGGTGTCCTAAATACCGTAGACCAGTACTTGTAGAAGAGGTGGAAGTAAGACTAAAAGAACTCCTCCACCAGATAGCGGAAGAGATCCAAGTCGAAATTATCGAATTAGAAGTAATGCCTGATCATGTTCACCTACTCTGTGAATGCGACCCCCAATTTGGCATCCACAGAGTAGTTAAAAGGTTTAAAGGAGCCACCAGCAGGTACCTTAGAGAACAATTCCCTCATCTGAAAAGTAGGCTACCTACCTTGTGGACTAATTCTTACTTTCTGTCTACAGTTGGAGGCGCTCCACTAGAGACAATCAAACGGTATGTTCAAAATCAGAAAGAGGTTTAGGGAATAAATTCCCGTTCGGGCTAACCCCATGGATAGAATCGGTGGGGCGTTGCGCCCTCAGGTTCTTCGGTCACTTTAACTCCAGCTACCGACCGTGCGGGGGAAAGTCACGCCCAGGTCGATAACAGCCACGAGCGTTGTTGTGCAAAGGTTCAATTGTTTTCCTGTTGCAAGCTTGCTAGCATGCCTCTTGCTAGCATGCCTCTTGCCTTCCCCTCCTGGGAGGGGTTAGGGGTGGGTTGCCTCTTGCTAGCATGCCTCTTGCCTTCCCCTCCTGGGAGGGGTTAGGGGTGGGTTGCCTATTGCTAGCATGCCTATTGCCTTCCCCTCCTGGGAGGGGTTAGGGGTGGGTTGCCTCTTGCTAGCATGCCTATTGCCTTGGCCGTAGCGCTATATAAACTCCATAACAAACCTTAACTTATCAGTATAATCTCGGACAAGTAATCGGTTATCATGAAAGTGGCATAAAGCAATACATACTGATGGTTTAACCTCTAGGGAGGCCAAAAATGAAATTCAATATTTTGGCAACGCTAACCTTAGTCGCTTCCCTGTTCTTCACTGGTTCAGCAGTAGCTGAGAACCCAGACCAGGTGCAACAGTTGCTTTCAACTGGTGAATGTTCAGGGTGTGATTTAGAAGGAGCAGATCTATCGGGCGCGCATCTACTTGGGGCTGATTTAAGGAATGCTAACTTGCAAGGAGCAAACTTAATCGAAGCCAACCTAGAAGGTGCTGACCTGACTGGTGCCAATTTAAACGGGGCTAACTTAACCCAAGCCTTTGTTACCAATGCCAGTTTAAACTGTGCTAATCTCAACCAAGTGAATTTGACAGCGGCCAAGCTTTACGACACCGATGTGTCTGGAGCTGTGATGAACAACCTTACCTTAACTAATGCCGAGATCTTTGAAACTGGCATTGGCATTGGTGGTAGTGCCGAGGAATTCAATTTCAATGTCGAGTGTAGAGTAGAGTCTTGAGACGTAAGCTATCAGCTAATGCGCTATGCGCACGCTACTTGAGGTGCTATCAGCTATCAGCTATCAGCTTATGCTTCACAGTGTTGAAGCCTTTGCCACGCTACTGATTGGTGCTTTTGAATAAGTTATGGAGCGCGGTCTTAGGAGTTTCCCCTAAGACCGCGCTCCATCTATCTAGAAAAGAGAATTCGTTGAATCTGAGTAAAGCTGAGCGCTGACCGCTGAATGCTGTTAGCGTAGCGTGCGCTTCGCGCATATGCTTAAAAAGATTCAGCTATTGGAATCTGTGCAAGTCAACCATTAGGTGTTAGGATAGGTGACTAACCCAAAAAATTCCAGGGGAGGGAAAGTTGACCGAATTTCTAGATTTTCTTAAGCATAAGTATGCTTATGTTGCCGTTGGTGAATTCAAGCCAGGCAAATTTCAAGAAGCTCAGGATCTGTATGAGAAAGCTGTATCTACCTATATCCAAGGGTTCAAAGGCGCTTACCTACTGCAAGAACCTGGAACCGATAGAGGGATTGCTGTGATCTTTTGGGAAAGTATAGCGGACATGGAAGAAAATCAAAGTGAAGCCTATGAGGCGATCTTAAACCAAATGTCTCACTTGTTTACCAAAGCTCCCACCACATCGTTCTACGAAGTTTGCAGTGAAATCCAGCCTCCGAATTAGCTGGAGAATTAAGAATTAAGAATGCGCGAATTAAGAATGCGCGAATTTAGAATTTAGACTCATGGGACCGCGTAGCGTGGCCTAGGGCCAATCTCTTTTAGCGATCGCATTAAACTAATAATATATACAATTCACACACTAAGAGCGGATGGGGGGAATCGAACCCCCATCATCAGCTTGGAAGGCTGAGGTTTTACCACTAAACTACATCCGCACTGTTTCCAGCACTTCTAGGATCATAACATAACAAAATCAAAGTGCAACATTTTTTAGATCAAAATTCGGGACTCTTGCCTGTTGCCTATTGCCTATTGCCTTCCCCTCCTGGGAGGGGTTAGGGGTGGGTTGCCTA
>NZ_CEYLVT010000309.1:0-7103 GCF_982860115.1 Moorena sp. | reverse complement strand
CGAAGATAGTTGGTGGGTAGCTGCCTGCTAAAATAGCTCAGTGCCAGGATAATTAATTTAGACTAAAACCTCCTTAGGTAATCTTGACCTGAGGAGGTTTTAGATTTTAGGAAATAGGGATAGTTCTAGGAAATACGGATACTTGTGCTTGGCCATCAGCCCACACCTAAAATTTAGCCAGTTACTAAAATTTAGCCACTTAAAATACCAACTTAAAAGGGAGAAAGAAATCTCAAGAGTATGCTACCAACCGATGCCAAGGTGTTGCCTAAATTAGAACCTCCTTTAGAGGTTGCAGAATTTTGGGCAATTTCTATCCCTTTAACCAAACTCTGTGACGCTTGGTATCCAGGAATATTTCCTTGTTCTTTAAACAGTTCACTAGCAATAGTGCCATCTTGGGTCGCTGCTATTTCCTCTCCCAGTCGGAAACGAGCCATACCACGAGCCAGAAAAGCTGGAGCAAAGTCAGGCTTCATGGTCAAGGTTTTGTCGTAATACTCTATGGCAGTTTTGTAGTTACCTCTTTTGGCTTCTACTACTCCCCACGCATAGAAATCTTCTGGGGTACCTGCATAATCTGGAATACCAATCGTTCCTTGTATATAAGCATTACTCAAGCTCACACCATACAATTGGGCATTAACTAAAAACGCTTCCCTCAGGTCAGTACTAAATAAGTTAGCACCAGCAAGATTAGCACCAGTAAGATTAGCACCATTGAGAGAAGCACCACTGAGATTGGCACCACTCAGGTCAGCTCCTGTCAAATTAGCACGGCTGAGATTAGCACGACTCAAGTCAGCCCCAGCGAGATTAGCACCCACTAAGTCAGCCATAATCAAACCTACCCTAGTTAAATCACACCCTTGACACTGTTTGCTTGACAGTAACTGTTGAGTATGAGCTAGATTTTCAGCTTTAGCAATGGTGCTTAGGCTGGTCGTGGTTAGTAAAGCCGCAGTGGTGAAAATTGTGAGTTTGATGTTCATGGAATTCATTGTTTTTCCAACAGCTGCTAATTATGAATTAGCAATTATGAATTATGAAGTGTAAATCCTAGTTGTGCTTAAAGTTTGTAGTTAACATGATCGGCTAAACGTCTAAACCTCTTTAAAGGGTAAACTTAAAATTGTCAACTTTAAACCTTACACTTTAAAGCTTAAACTTTCATAATTATCCCTAATTTTTAAAAAATTGGGTGGCGAAGTTTTGCGATCGCGTTGGTGATAGTGCCCTTGCTTTGAGAATTGCTGCTGTTAAAAAGACGTAGGACACAACCCCAACTATTGCCAAGAGTATACTATTAACATATCCCATGGCATTCCACAAGGCATGCAGAGCAGAAGCATTCAGATAGCCAATACCTATGATCTGCCAACGCTTACGGGGTTTGAGGACGCTTAACCCAATAAAATATCCGAAGTATCCACTATAAGCCATGTGTCCTGCCACTGACCCAAGAACCCGAGGAATCAGCAACTGCAATCCTAACAGGTCACCCTCCAATTCAGTAGTTGGCAGTATCACACCGTCTATAATATTCGGCACATATTGCCCTAAGGTTTCTACCAAGGTAAATCCCACCCCCGATGCTGTCCCCAATAAAATTCCATCGAGGGGTTCCCAGACACCAATTCTTTCTCGCCAAGGAGTACGCAGGAAATGTCCCAAAGCATATAGTCCAAGCATAGGTATAGCCTTGAGCAACTCTTCCATTAACCCAGCACCAAAAAACATCCGGATGAATAAAGTAGTCAAGTTGACAACTTCACCTAGTTGTGGTATATCGCCAGGTAAAATTCCCCGAAAAATTTTGATAAATAGGGGCAGCAGCGGACTGACCAAAATTAAACTGGTGGATAGAGTACTACCCAGCAGCACCCACCAAGGTTTAGGTTTGCCACAAAGTTGGTAAACAAAGTAATAGGCTAATCCTGCCAAGTAGGCAGCTAGCAAAAGATTAAAAACTACTGGTTGACCAACTGCAGCAAACATTGATACCACAAAGAGTACAGTCACGATACCAGGAGCCAAAAAAGCTTTCTGATTTAAATCCCGTCCTGTTGACAAGATGGGAAACAGTTGGGTAAAGGTGACATAATCCGTCTGAGGCTTTGGTATCTTGCTAATCGGTTTTAGGGGTTTTTCTATGGCAATAGTTTGGGATGGGATAGATGGTAAATCAAGGGATGTCGTTACCTCGCACTCAAAGATGAATTTTGGACCATCGTGACCCAACTCAATCCGATCCCCTGACTGCAATTGCTTACAACCCTGCAAATATTCGCCATTCACATAGGTGCCATTGACACTATCAAGGTCACAAATTTCCCAGCGGGGACAACCATTTTTTAGAGGGGTCAGAGGGCTAATTACCGCATGACGGCGCGATACGCTGACGTAGCGATAGGGATCTAAGGAAATTTGACAGTTAGGGTCACGTCCAATGACGTTATCCTCTAATTCAGAAAGGGGTAGTAGGGCGAGTATCTCTTTGTTATCACTAGTGGAAAGCTGGCGCAGAAATCCACTGTAAACTTGACCAGTCATTGCTACTTTGGTCGTTATTGGTTATTCACACTCCCCATGCTAATCCGGCAGGAGATTCTAGTTTCAACGACGTTTATTACCAATGCCTATCTATCGATCAACACAGATAGAGGAAACATCGACCCTGTCTGGATGCAAAACCCCCATGAGCGACTGTATCAAGAAAGGAATTGCACCACCAAACGAATGCACTACTATTTTTTCAAATGTCCTTAGCCCTTTATATTCGCCCTGGCATCAAGCACCGCTAGGTAGAAAGAGAGACCACCAATAGGAATACTAGCAGCGAGGATAATTCCAGTCACCAACTTACCTAACTCAGGGTCACCATAGGAAAGTTCAAAAATTGAACCCACAGCCGCAATCCCAGCAACACAGGCAATCATCAAAAACAGAGCACTTTTTGGTGTCATCATAAGCTTTTTTGTGACAGATTATTTTGATCAGAAATCCTAATATTTAAATTAGCTATGGCACAATAAATTAGAGCTAACCGCTAATTCATAGGTCATATCTAGTCGGTTTTACTATTTACCATGATTGGGTGTTAGTTAATTAATTGAATAGTAACAATTGCAAATTTTTAATTTATACCTTAATTTATACTGATAATATAAACCGTATTATAAGTGATTAACCGAACTTGATATCAAGTTTATAAGAGCAGTCACAGTTCAGTAAATTATAGAAGGTTAAGGGAGTAGAAAGATTACTGTGACTATAGCAAGCGTAATTTAAAATTGAACAATAACAGGTCGTTAGAGTCTTTTCGATCACCCCATCACGACATCATCAGAGGTTTCCCAAATCAAATCAGTTTGGTATAGTTATTTAATTGGTTTCACCGCTTGGGGTGAGAACCCATGCTTATTCAATTCTTCAGTTAAGGCTAGACCATTTTGCACCCTATCAACAAACATCACTCCTTTAAGGTGGTCTATCTCATGCTGAATGACGCGAGATAGTAATCCATTCGTCTTTAAGGTTCTAGGGCGTCCGTTCTCATCCTTGTAGGCTACTTCAATGTCGTCTGGACGGGTGACATCTAAATATACACCGGGGATGCTCAAACAACCTTCCTGGCCATCACACGGGGTGCTACCAAAACTCTTGATTTCTGGGTTAATTAATACCAGCGGTGGGTTGTCTTGGTTATTAGGTTCACAGTCAACCACAATCATTTGCTTATTAATCCCGACCTGAGGGGCTGCCAAACCGATACCATCTGCACTGTACATGGTTTGCAGCATTTGCTCAGCTAATTTCCGGATGTTCTGGTCTACTTTAGCAACCCGCTTAGCAGGCTGACGCAGGACGCGATCGCCTAGATAATGAATTGTTAATGGTGGATTCTCTAATTTTTTCTTTTCAACGATAAGTTCAGCAGTCATGGGGTTATCGACTTGTTACTCAGGGTATGGTTAGGATTACACGCTTAGCTGCTAAGGGATGAGAACACTCAACAGACAGATGCTTCAACAGAGTACCTAAGACAGAGTGGCTAAGT
Organism: Moorena sp.; assembly: GCF_982860115.1. NCBI lineage: Bacteria > Bacillati > Cyanobacteriota > Cyanophyceae > Coleofasciculales > Coleofasciculaceae > Moorena > Moorena sp. The sequence goes on along the minus strand of NZ_CEYLVT010000309.1, from coordinate 3,043 downwards.
TGGTTTATTATTATAGTCTTGCCTCCCTTTCTTTAGTTTATCACGTCCCACGCCCCAAGAGCCTTCGCGGTGCGGTGCGACAAAGCGCTGGGGGGAATCTCCTCAAGGGAACGCACACCAAGAGAGGGGATGGGGAGCGCGTTGCAATGATTTGATTAACTCTCCCTGGTCGCCCATAGGTGGGGATTATTTGAGATCCTACGTTTCAAGTGATTTCTTGGTATCCCACAATTGTTTTAGGGCTTTTGATTTTCCTTGAAACTAGCAGCTTTATCGGTTAGAACCCAACAGTAACACCAAGTCAGGGATGGATGTTTAAATTTCTCAATCAACTGGACTATCTGCTGCGGGAAACTTTCTTAGGTCTACAACGTGGCGGCTGGAGCAACTGGGCGGCGGTGAGCACGGTCACTGTCCTATTATTTCTCTTTGGTATAAGCTGGCAAGCCTCCTGGCAGTTAGGTGGGCTACTCAATCAGTTGGGGAGTCAACTAGAAGTGGCTGTTTATCTCGAACCAGGGGCTGAGGCAGAAATGGTATTACCAGCAGTTCAGAAACTGCCCAAGGTGATGGCGGTTCAAACCATTTCCAAAGAAAAAGCTTGGGCATCCTTGGTTGAGGAACTGGGAATTTCCGACATTGCTGCTGCTACGGAACAGTTGGAAGGGAATCCCCTAGTGGATGAACTGAAGGTAAAGGTAAGCAAACCAAAGGATGTGCTAATTCTTGCCCAGCAGTTGTCACAGTTGCCAGGAATAGATGAGGTGCAGTATATGGATCAGACTCTCAAACAAATGCGACAGCTTCATCATGGTTTAGGCTGGGTGAGTCTGATCATTACTACCATTCTCAGTCTGACGGCAGTGGCAGTTATCACCACCACAATGCGCCTGATTGTGATCGCAAGACGCCAGGAAATTGAGATTATGCAGCTAGTTGGGGCAACCAGATCCTGGATTTATCTGCCGTTCATGTTGCAAGGAATTACTTTTGGTGTAGCTGGGGCAGCCCTAGCCTGGGTTTTGTTGATCGGTCTGCGGCAATTTCTGACTAATCTGCTAGGGACTGGACCTGATTTTATCGAATTTATCGCTACAGTGGTGCCACCGGACCCACTTAAAATTGTTGTGCTACCTTTACTGCTTTTGCTTCTGGGGGGTTCAGTGGGTTTGCTCGGTAGCTGCCTAGCTGTTAGTCTCGAAAGCATCGCTATCGGGAAATGAGGTTACCAAAATTCAGTCTAATTCTGGTATTTTGTCAGTGGTTAGTGTCATGGGAAGTGGTTAGAGTAACAGAGGACTGATGACCAATGACTAATGACTCACAGCTAAATCACTAAGGACTACTTATGCGATCGCAATGGGAATGTTTTTTGCAAAATCAAGGGAGTTGGCATGGTTCCTTTACCACATTCTCACCAAAAGGGCAACAGTTAAAAGATATTCCCTCTGTGCTCACCATAGAAGGACTCGACGATAACCAAAAAATTCGTTTGACTCTTCGCTATCTACCACCTGAACAAGCTATATTCAACCGAGTTCTGGAATACACCCATGTAGATCGCTATATTATGTTCTTTGACACTGGTGCGTTTTCCCAAGGCGCACTACAGTGGGGTTCTTATTCCGAATTTGGGGCAGAATTTGGCTTGATTGAAGGTAACCGTCGTCTGCGGATGGTGCAACTGTATAACAGGGAGAGTCAGCTGAAGCAGTTGACCTTAATTAGAGAAAAACTGGCAGGTACGGATACACCAGAACGTCCACCATTAACCTTGGAACAGTTGCTCGGAGAGTGGCGTGGAGAGGCGGTAACCCTTTATTCTGATTTGCGGACACCTGACATCTATCCTACTCACCTTAAACTCCAGCATCATGAAAGTAACCGCTTAGTACAACAACTGACATTTGGCACAGGAGAATCATTACGTACCATCACCTCTAGCGCTAAGATTGATGGCTCAATTCTGTATTTTGAGGAGGGTGCTGTTTCTACTCAAGTTTTATTATTGCCCGATGGGGCATCATCTACTTGTCCAATAACGGTTAAGCCAGGTCATTCCTTCTTTCTAGAAGTAGGTTGGCTGTGGCAACCTAACCAACGTCAGCGACTGATTCGCTCTTTTAACGATAAAGGGCAATGGGTTAGTCTTACTTTGGTAAGAGAGCACAAAGTATCTTCTGGGCATTATATAAAAGAATAAAAGATGAAGTATAAAGGATGAATTAGGTGGGCTTGTTTACAACCCATTTCACCTGACTCGATATTATATATAGCGGTTTTAAATTCAGTCAGCTACAAATTTTTGAAGTGCGACAATCACGGGAATTTAATTATTAATGGATCAAGCGCAGCTGATAGTTATGAAAAGCGCTGTAAGGTATTTTTTTTAATTTTTAATTGATAATTTTGACTGGTCGCGTTCGCGCAGCGTCGGCTTGGCCGTAGGCCAGTGACCAATTACCGATTACCTGAGAAGGTAATGATAATTAGTCAACTGTATTTAGGATGGTATTTCTTTACTTTCAGCAACTTTGCAATAAAACTTATTATAAGTTAACTATAAGTATCACCAGAGTAGACAAATATTTACCATAAGAACTACCCAGAATTTGTTATCCGGAATACACTTGAGTCAGATTGAAGTATAAATCTAGAGGCTTTAAAAAGCCTGAGTTGATAATAAAGAGGTAAGACCTATGGATAGCGAACTGAGCCAAGTTCTATTACTGGTGTTGATTTTTTCGATTTCCTGTATGATTTTGTCTCCGGTGTTATGGTGGATTCTGCCAGACAGAAGCATCAATAACGCCTAACCAGACTTTGATAAAACCAAGCCAGTAAGCAGGTTTAGATGACATCAGTCTCAATAAGCATGTATTATGAACCCACCCCTTCTTGGTGGGTTCACTAGAAAAAAAACTGCTCTGATACCTCACCCCTTGTGAGCAATTTGTGAGTCAATTTTTCTACAAAATATTTTTTGCATCTGATACTTTTAACCCGGACAAACCATGACATCATAGACATTGCTGTCTATGGT
>NZ_CEYLVT010000308.1:0-7129 GCF_982860115.1 Moorena sp. | reverse complement strand
GTGAGGGCTGATGGGGCTTCTTGCTTTGTTAAGAAATATTTCGCCAACAGCATCCACTTTGTTAACGCACCCTACAAGATAAGCGATCGCACTTTGATTCAAATTAGGGATTTGAGGTTCACATTCAGGGTCAAAAAAGTACGGGCGAGTCGTATCCAGTTAGTCCAGGTGAAACCGATAACAACACCTGACTCGCCCTCCCTTAATTACCAATTCTCTATAACAATATGCTTAATGATTGCCTTGCCATTTATGTGTAATCGTGCCCATAACAGCTGCTATATTAAGCGTATTTTCCTAGAGAATTTAATCGATCATTTATTTTTTGTCAGTCCCTTACATATCCAGTTGCAGCGGAAAGATCTGGATTTCACGTTTTCCCTCCTTCAGATCAGTACTCCATGTGGTATCTTTTCGCGGAGGCCAGTTCATATACTCCACTATTGGATAAACATATCCTGTAGAGTCCTCTGCATAAAAAGCCATTGTTTTCGGCAGCCACAGGTCATTACCTTTGATCTTCAGAGTCATCCTCTGGAAGTAGTATAACTCGTCGGGCAGTTCTATAGAGCATGCAATCGATTTGCCTTGTTCCCGATGCCCTGTATCGAGTGGGAAAGTCTTTGCTGGCGGCGAGGGATCATATTGTGGCTTGTCAGAGTATTGGATGTATAATTCTAGAGGACTACTAGATTGGCTCCATCGAGACCAGGATGTGATCGCCAGAAAATGAAGGGTTTTGATTGTTGGTACAGCCATTGTGTATTTACTTCTCCTTTCGGTTTTGTTTGTCTACACCCTTAAGACGATTTCGCCGAGGAATTTATGAATTTTTGCGCTAACTAAAAGGATCATTTATTTTTTGTAAATCCCTTACACGTCCAGTAGCAGTGGAAAGATATGAATTTGAGCTTTTCCCTCCTTCGGATCAGTACTCCATGTGCTATCTTTTCGCTGAGGCCAGTTCATATACTTCACTATGGGATAAACATATCCTGTAGTATCCTCTGCATAGAAAGCCATTGTTTTCGGCAGCCACAGGTCATTACCTTTGATAATCAGAACCATTTTATCGAAGTAGTATAAATTCTGGGGCATTTCTAGAGAGAATGCAATCGCTTTGCCTTTTTCCTGACGCCCTATATCGAGTTGTAAAGTCTTTGTTTGCGGCCTTATATCAGGTCTTGGCACGTCATCGGATCGGGTGTATAATTCTAGAGGACTACTAGATTGCCTCCATGGAGACCGGGATGTTATCGCCATAAAATGAAGTTCTAGAGGACTACTAGATTGCCTCCATCGAGACCGGGATGTTATCGCCATAAAATGAAGGGTTTTGATTGTTGGTACAGCCATTGTGTATTTGGTTATCCTTTCGGTTTTGTTTCTCTACACCCTTATGACGATTTTTAATACGATTTCGCTGAATAATTTAGGATTTTTTTCGCTAACCCAAAGAACAATTGAGGTGCGCTTGACCCATTAAGAATTAAATTCGCCACGGGTCGCACCTTTTGATCTGACGTGGTGATAAGCAGCTCAAAAGCTTTTCGCTGCTGATAAAAAGCCCTCGCAGGCTCGAAGTCCATCAAGTCGGATGCACGTCGATGAACTTCTTATCACCAACTCCGACTACAGGAAATGAATTTTGAATTTTGATAGTTTTTTCGGCTGTCGGTGGGCTTCTCGGACTCTCTTCGCTCCTTTTTTGGATGATAAACCTATCACCTAGATAACAAACCAACTCACTCCTATCCCTCACAAACTTATGACTTGGGATTAAAAATTGTAAAGGCAAAATCAACTTATACAATAGGGTAGTAGCAGAAATTTTACCCCTTCCTTTCCCCACCTCTAGCCGTTCTTGCTCCCTCTGCACCGCCAGAGATGAACTCCCCCAATACTGGTCGGATAAGGGAGTGTGGGGCTTGGGCGCGGGGAGTGTGGGGCTTGGGCGCGGGGAGTGTGGGGAGTGTCGGGCCCGGACGCGGGAAGTGTGGGAAGAATGCTTCTTTTCTCTCTCCTCCCTCTCAACCGAGCAGTATTGGGAATTCCCCCTACTTCCAGTTTCTGCATCAAATAGTGCCAATGCCAAAATCGGTGCAGGCAGCCTTTCCCACAGCCCCGCTTTAGCGGACGGACAACTATCTTTGTTTACTTCTAACTTCTGATCACAAGTCGTCGCAACAGGAACCGACTCAGAGTGCTGCACCGATAGTGCTACCTCCTGCACTTCCTCACCAACACCACTCTCCAGTTCTTCCACCGCAACAGATGATGTCACCGTCTCGCCCACAATCGGTTCAACTTCCCCATGGGGCTGGGACATTTCCCCAATTGCTGACTCTGTTGCCTGATTAGTTGGTGTAACCGATAATTCCCTATCAGTCTCATCCTCGCCGATAAAATATCTCCTCAACTCCTCTCGCAGAATCGCCCGTGCCTGGGAGATGCGCTTGCAGACATTCTGGTAGGAAATATTTTGCTGTTGGGCTATCTCTCGATAAGACAGTTCTTGATAAAAGTGCAGGATAAAGGTCTGGTGCAGTCGAGGTGGTAAGTTATCAATGGCACGGCGGATCGCAATCTTTTTCTCGTCTGTTTCCAAAACCCTTTCTGGCGTATCCTCACAGGAAACCAATCCTTTTTCCTCTGGAATCCCTTCTATATCCTCAACGTGGTTGGCGCTGCGACTATGTTCTCGATGAATATCCACGCAGAGGTTATGAGTTAGCTTTGTCAGCCAAGCCTTAAAATTAGCGATTTTCCCGGCAAATTTTTGCACCTTTTCCCATGCTTTGAGCATCGCTCGACTCAGGGCATCTTCAGCATCGGTAGGGTTTCCACCCATCCACCTGAGACAGCGATGATAGAGATAGTCTCGATATTGCTGCCATTGCTGCCAAAACTCTTTCTGTGAAACGTGATGGGATTGGCCCAATGCGGTAGAAGTGGCTTCTAATTGAATATCTGAGATCATAATTGATCAATACAATGGTGTATGCTCTCCACGGGAGTCCAGGGCTGATTTGTTGTAGTAAGCATATGCGCTACGCGCATATGCTTACGATTTGTACTCCACATTTTTGACCTCGATTACCCGATCACCATGTGATATTACTTCTGCTTTTAGTCTCTTAATCTCATAAAACTCATGTAAAAACTCATGTAAAAACTCATGTAAAAACTCATGTAAAAACTCATGGCTCTATGGGGTTTATGGGAAAAATGTATAATAAACTACATAAATTCTAATGGCATCATGGTGAAATCCTTGTGGAGAAAGGGTTTCACCATCAAATAACTTTTACTTATTACCCTGGGGGGGTGACATGCAAGCTGAAATCCTTACTGGGTAGTAACTTTAGCCCATAAGTTATAAAAAGATACATGGTGTTGTGAGCTTCCAGAAAGGATGTAGTTATAAGGGTTTGAGCTTCCAGAAAATGAAAGCAGGGTTAATTTCCGACTGTATCTTCCATGACCTCATTGGCATCAAAGCCTTATATAGTAAGCTTTTTAGGGCTCATGTCACCCCCTCAGCTTATTACCACAAGTACGGTAGAGCCAACTCATGTAAAAACTCATGTAAAAACTCATGTAAAAACTCATGGCTCTATGGGGTGGGTAAAATGTATAATAAACTACATAAATTCTAATGTCATCATGGTGAAATCCTTTTGGAGAAAGGGTTTCACCATCAAATAACTTTTACTTATTACCACAAGTACGGTAGAGCCAACTCATGTAAAAACTCATGTAAAAACTCATGTAAAAACTCATGTAAAAACTCATGTCTAGGGTTTTTATATAGGTTGTAAACAAAATTATTGCTCAAAAAGGCAAGAGGCAAGAGGCAAAAGGCAAGAGGGGCAAGAGATTTGAGGTTTTATTGTCCAATCAAAAAAGACCATATACGTTTACATCTCAAATATAAATGCTATATAAAGCTCATGTAAAAACTCATGTAAAAACTCATGTCTAGGGTTTTTATATAGGTTGTAAACAAAATTATTGCTCAAAAAGGCAAGAGGCAAGAGGCGAAACGCAAGATGGGCAAGAGATTCAAAGTTTTATTGTCCAATCAAAAAAGACCATATACGTTTACATCTCAAATATAAACCCTATATACAGTCGAAAGTCGGGAGTCAACAGAAGCGGGAAATGGGGGGATAATTATCCCTCTCTACCCATTACCCGCTTGTAAAAATCTGACTAAATGGCGTTTATAAAAACCAAATAATTTTTTTACAGGTTAAACGCCCCTATGTTACCTATTATCTGGTATTATCTCCTATGATGACACTCCCATTTCAGGAAGTCCCAGGAATAAAAATAGTTAACAATATTTAATAATAAGCTTAGGATTATATATGGTATTCTCAATTACAGTTAAGCAGTTGCACAAAATTAATTAAACATTTTTCAAAACTCAAAGCCTTACAATGTAGGGGTTACAGAGATTGGGAGTAGGTAATTAATTATATGTAGGTGCTTATGATAATCAATGAAAGGAGAAAAGTAAGCCTTTAATGCCTGGAATCTCGGTAAGCTCCCTACTCGCCAGAAACGGGCAAGATGCCCGTTCCACCGGTAAGATGCCCCTTCCACCGAGAGGAGTTCTATTATCCCTTTAATAGACAGGTACCATTACCGCCTTAGTTTTATTCAACTACCTGAGCGGGTTAAAATTCTGGCACTGGCATCATACTTGCATCATATTGGTTGTATTTCTGGGAAGTCCCGGAATAGTTTTGGATTTAAACTACTTTAGTAATAAACTACTTTAGTAATAAAGCTGCTGAATCAAGGGTAACTCTCTAGTCGGTAATTTTTATTTATGGGTATTATTGAGCCCCACCAAGACTCATTACCAAGACTAGGTATTGTAGTAAATAACTAGTTATTAATACTAGTAAACCTCCTAGGGTTAACTGCTGGTTAACTGGGGTGCCATTGCCCAGTGATCAGCTCTAAAATTGGTGACTCATTCAGGGTAAACCCATATAATTTGCTGATTCCTATATACCTATAGTGTTTTTTTAAATTCAATAAACACTATAGCTTTTAATTCTAAAAAGGGTAAGGCCAAACCTTTAGGCTACGTTTCGGTGTGTCACGTTTGCTCGAGCACTTAAAAGGTGCTTGTTGATAAATTTCGGTGACCTTTTACATGAATATTGATCGTATCCTAGAAATTGTTGACCGTCAACTAAAAGAGAACCAACATCGACCCCTTACTTCCATAGAAGTAATTATGCTGCGTGGGGTTTGGCAGTATAGAACTTATAACCAAATTGCCCTCGAAGCAGGTTATAGTCCAGGCTACCTTACCAGTGTCGTTGCTCCAGAGTTGTATCACCGACTCTCGGAGGTGATTGGCCAGCGGGTAAACAAGAAAAACTGTCGGGTGCTGCTGGAGTCTTATGCCACCACCCAAGCAGCCTCAGAGACAAACCCTTTTCAGCCAGATCGGGTGTTGCCAGAGCTGACGGGAAATGCTGCCAATGAAACCCATGAGATACTACGTAGTTACCCCAGTGGCTCAGTCCCTCTCGACTCTCCCTTTTACCTAGAACGTTCTTCCCTTGAGGAGCAAGTTTATCAAGAAATCAAGAAACCGGGAGCGTTAATCAGGATTAAAGCTCCCAGAGAAATGGGCAAAACGTCTCTGCTGCTCAGGATTCTTGACCATGGCAACCGCCTGGGCTACCATACTGTCAGCTTGAACCTAGAGCAGGTCGAGCAGGGAATTTTGAGCAATTTGAATCAATTTTTGCGCTGGCTGTGTGCCAACATTGCTCACCAGCTTCATCGTAAACCGATGCTAGATGAGTATTGGGATGAAGACCTGGGCAGTAAGATTAGCTGCACCCTCTACTTCCAAGACTATCTACTAGAGTTAATTGATACTCCCCTAATCTTGGCATTGGATGAGGTGAGCCAGATTTTCGAGCATCCCCAAGTCGCGAAGGATTTTTTACCTCTGTTGCGTTCTTGGTACGAAGAAGGCAAAAGACTGCCCATCTGGCAAAAGCTTCGCCTGGTAGTGGTTCACTCCACGGAAATTTACGTTCCCCTGGAGCTTAACCAGTCTCCTTTCAATGTGGGGCTGCCGGTTCAGTTAAACAAATTCAGCCAGGACGAAGTGCAGCAGTTAGCTCAACGCTACGGACTCGACTGGATAGGTCTCGAAGAAGCTAGACAATTAATGGTAATGCTGGGGGGACATCCGGCACTGGTAAACTTAACGCTCTATCATCTTAGTCGCCAGGAGATAACTCTTTCCCAACTGCTAGCAAGTGCTCCCACTGCCACCGGAATTTATGCTAATCACTTGCAGCGTCATTGGGCAACATTGGCAAAACAGCCGCAATTAGCAGAAGCTCTTGATACGGTTCTCAAGGCCACTGAACCTGTGCCCTTAGACCCCATCCTAACTCACAAGTTAAGCAGTATGGGGTTGATTAAACTTTCAGGTGCTCAAGCGATCGCAGGTTGTGAATTGTATCGGCAGTTTTTTATTAAAAAGGGAGAACAACAGTTTATGTATACAGCATCTTTCTTGTAGTCTAATCATTATTGATCAGCGGTCAGCGGTCAGCGGTCAGCGGTCAGCCATTCGCGTAGCGTGGGCGTAGCGCATTAGCTGATAGCTGTTCTCCCATAGCGTGGGCGTAGCGCATATGCTTACGATCAGTTTTTAATGCTCCTTTCACGATTCAATGTTTTGTTTATTAGTTTTTTAATGAGATTTTATATGAGTTATGAGATGATTTTTATGAGTTTAATAGGTCAAAAGTCAAACTAATATAGTAAGTAGTCAGCCGTCAGCGGTCAGCGGTCAGCTTAATGCTTAAAATAAACCTCTTTTGGTATAATTTAATAGTTCGAGATTTTAGGGAATTGAAAGTCTGGGGATTTTCCCATATCAATATCAATATGCTCGTAGCCCATTAGCTGTTCGCGTAGCGCTTAAGCTGTTCGCGTAGCGCTTAAGCTGACGTAACTCAGATTAAACTAATGCTTACCTGTTTTATTTAAAAGCTATTCGATGTAGCGTTCCCATAGCATAAGCTGATAGCTGATAGCTGATAGCTGATAGCTGATAGCTGATAGCTGATAGCTG
>NZ_CEYLVT010000307.1:0-7227 GCF_982860115.1 Moorena sp. | reverse complement strand
TTGATGCAGTCGCTCATGGGGGAAACCACGGCAGTCGCTCATGGGGGAGACCCCCAAGACCGCGCTGCCTTCCCAAGACCGCGCTGCATCGCTGCTCCCTACTCCCTACTCCCTACTCCCTGTTCCATTTGCTATAGGAATCCCTACTCCTTCTTGGAGGATAAGTTGCTCAAAGATTTGTAAACCATAGCGCCAGACTAAGTAACCTTGGGGACTCAGATGCAAGCCATCGGTACTAAGCTCAGGTTGCAGGTTGCCCTGATTATCAGCAAAGAGGGGATAGAGATTTAGATAAATCGCTCCTTCTTCGTGAGCGATCGCTTTTAGCTGCTGGTTCAGATTTTGGATGCGACTGTTGGGGATAGTAAGTAAGCGATCGCGTCCTTCCCAGGTTGCCTGTTCAGCACCATGGGGCAAAATCGATTGAAGGACAATCTTAGTTTCGGTATGGGCTCGCCGTAAGTAGCGAATCGTTAGCCGTTGGTTTTTTAGAATTGCTTCATCCTTGACCCCCCGAATGAGGTCATTGATGCCAATCATCACAAAAATTGCTTCTGGCTTAGTCTGATCCAAAATATCTAAGCGCTTGAGCAACCCTGCTGAGGTTTCCCCAGACAGTCCTTGATTAAGCCAGTAGCGTTTTGGAGGTAGCAGTTTGTTGGGAAACCATAGGCTTAGAGAATCTCCCAGCAGGACAGTTAACTGTTCCGGTTGTTGATTAGCCACTACCTGAGCTTCCTTCTCCAGCAGTGCCAGCCATTGTTGGTAATTTAACTGGTGTCGTGGCCCTAATTCAATTACTGGCTCAGGGGTAGAATTTAAAATTCGGGTAGTCACCACAGGATGGCTAACTGGATCTGACTTTGACTGGTGATACTCACCAAGTAGTACCCAGGTGAGAGTCACAATCATAAACCCATTGGCAGCAAGGGATAGTAAAGCCCAAGGTGGACAACGCTTCAAATCAATGAACAAAAAATTGGCATTATTTCTGTTCTAACATCCCTGAGGGCAAAGGTAATACCATCGTTCAACAGTTAACTGTTTATAGTTAACTGTTGACAGTTAACACAGCCTAGTTAAAAGCAATGGGCCATGTCAGCAAAACGCTAATATTCAGAGCTACTAGCCATGTCTGTAGTACTACTGAAGTTACCCATGCTAGAACTAGGGATTACACTGGATTCCTTGACAAATCCAGCGTAAGCTTCCATACCGTGTTCGGCAATATCCAAGCCTTCCAGTTCTTCTTCTGGTGTCACCCGGATACCGAGGGTTAGTTTCAGCACGAACCAGACGATGCCACTAAACAGCACCGTGAAGCCCCCAATCGCTAGAATACCCAGGATTTGGGTGCCAAGTTGACCGGCACTACCGGCGGTAAACAGACCTGAATCTTTAGCGAAAAGTCCAACGGCTAGGGTTCCCCAGATACCATTGACCAAGTGGACTGAAATTGCCCCTACTGGGTCATCAATTTTGATGTTGTCAAAGAAGGAAACAGAGAATACAACGATGATGCCACCAATAGCACCAATAATCACTGCTGAGAAATAGCTGACATTGTTACAGGGAGCAGTAATTGCCACTAATCCAGCCAAAATCCCGTTGATGATCATGGACAGGTCTGGCTTACCATCTTTTAGCCAAGCCGTCAAGGTGGCGGTAATCCCACCAGCTGCTGCGGCTAGGTTAGTGGTCACCGCAATATAGGGAACTGCCTCATTAGCAGCTAGTTCAGAACCGGGATTGAAGCCAAACCAGCCGATCCAGAGAATCAAGCAACCAAGAGTGGCAATACTCATGTTGTGACCTGGGATAGCACGAGGTTCACCGTTTTCGTACTTACCGCTACGGGGTCCGAGGAAGGCAGCTCCCATCAAAGCTGCCCAGCCACCAACGGAGTGAACCACGGTTGAGCCAGCAAAGTCTGAGAATCCCATGGCACCAAGCCAACCATCACTGCTCCAAACCCAGTGTCCCGTGATGGAGTAGGAGATACCAACAATCAGGATGCTGAAGATTAAGAAATCTAGGAACTTAATCCGTTCAGCAACCGCACCGGACACGATGGTTGCAGCTGTTCCAGCAAAGGCAGCTTGGAATAAGAAAAATACGGCTATCGGTAGACCTGCCGGAAATGGGTCTAACCCATAGGTAGCGGGGTCTTCACTGCTGAGGAAAAAGCCCGACAGCCCAATAAATGCGTTGCCTTTGCCGAACATCAAGGAAAAACCAATTGCCCAAAACGAAATAGTTGCCAAGGCAAAGACGATTAGGTTTTTCGCGAGAATATTAACCGCATTTTTCTGGCGGCAGAAGCCGGTTTCTAGCATTCCGAATCCGGCATTCATGAAGATAACTAGGATGGCAGCTACTAATATCCAGATAGCATTGAGAGTGCCCTGAAGTTCTTCTGGGGTAGGTCCGGCACTATCCTGGGCAACAGCAGCTGTATGCCAAACTAGAACAATTATCCCTGTCAGAGGAATACAGGCGAGCCAGTAAGGGGAAAACGATTTTGCGATCGCTTTAAATGGCTCTAGATAAGGAGAATCCCACGATGAGCGGGAGGCTTGGTGAGCCATAGGTCGCCTAGATTTTACTAGGGTTCCTTTGTTTTTCATTGTTCGCTGAGATTTTGAAATTGTCATAATAAGTGTTAACTTACCTCTCTTTTAGATACACTTCCTCACACTGAGAAACTTCAGTAAACAAATTGTAAAATTAGCCACCGAAACCTAAGAGTCCATCGTTTTTCAAGGACTCATCATGACCTCACCCTGCTACCTTTACATACCTGATTGCTAGATGCTAGACCCCTGTCTGCGCCAGTAATCAGGGAGTTTCTGCAGCTAAAGCCTCGTCTTACGACAAAACCTTACAAATAACTGGGACTATAGTCAAGGGAATTAAAGCAATTTTTTATTAAAAATTTCTTTAAATGAAATTTTTAACTAAAAATTGCTGCAGAATGCCCCACATATACTGGTAGAGTTACTTGCTGACGGTGCTTTCAAGGGACGGAAGCCACCTTGAAAGTACTTAGCCCCAACCGACATGCTGCACCTCTAACTAATGGTTTAGACTAATGGTTTTGAAATTAATCCAGTTCTAGGTTCAAGTAAGCATGTTTTCTTGGTAGAAAATTGACTAAGCAATTTCGATAAAACTGGTACACAATACATGCTGATCAACCTCTCGTGTAAAAGTTATTACTCCCCTCGACCACGTACGCCACGATTTCTCAACTACCATGCACTAATGCTAAAATTTGCTGATAATCCGAACTGGGGAAATATAAAGGAAGTGGTTACCAGCTAAACACGCTTGTGGTCCAGTCAACCCTAAGAAAGTCTTACCTCTTTAGAGCCGGACCTAGATCCTTTCGGATTAGGTGGGGTGATTGACTAGTTGATAGCTTTGTCTTTGAGGTGCTTTGATCTAAGATCTTTTTGTGCTATGATTCTGTATCAATATATACTGTTTTTTTAAAAAAATCAGAATATTCAAAACTAGGTAGATGCAACGTCTAGTTGAGGATCTAATTGGGTGTGGAAAATTTGACACTCCCACAGGTAGAAGCCGAACGTGGTACAACTATAAAAATGGGCATACTGTAGACTAGGCATGTATTTGATATGCTCAACGGATGAACTATGGAATTGTATAGATAACAGCAGTGAATCGAATTGACCAGGAATTGGCAGCCTTAGAGGAAGCCATCACCCATTTGACAAAAGAATTCCAAACAACCTACTCTAGCTATTTGACCTTTTTAGGTCAATGCGTTGGGCAACAGCTGATTATGGCTGCCTATCGGATTTGTACTCAAGGGTATCCTGAGTCTTTTCTAAATTTGTCGGTTAACAGTAGGCAACAGTTACAGCAATCCCTACGAAAGCTAGCTCAAGAGACTCAACAACAGTTGCCATCACTCCTAGAACAGTCGCAAGAGTCAAGGTCAGCGACTACTGGTGACTTTGGTGATGACTCTGGTGATGACTCTGGTGATGACTTTGGTGATGACTCTGGTGATGACTCTGGTGATGACTCTGGTGATGACTCTGAAAATTCTGAAATGCCTTCATCTACAGAAGACTCTCCATTTTTTAATGTTCCCACCGAACCATCACCAGCCGCTGAGTTAAGGAGTAACCCACGAAATAGCATAGAGAAACTGGAGCAATGGCTCAAGCATCTAGAGAGTGGGATCAATAAAACTATTCAAGATGTCTCTGTGGAAACTAATCGGCTCTTGCATAAATCCTCGATTATACCAGACAAATTTCCCCAAGAAATCCTAGAAGCAGCGGCAAAAGTCGAAGCATCTGCGGTCGAAACGGCTGAATCTCCCAATATTATCAAAATAATGATGGAAACTAAAGGTAATGGCGAAACAGATGAATCCACATTAACCCGTATTATTGCCATTAAGCTGCGTTTATCTGAAATAGAATTTGCTGACCCCAACTTGACCCCTGGACGTAATAAAATTAGAGATCTATTAGCTAAAATGAGTCAACTGAAGCGAGAGTATTACAAAAAACAGCGGCAAAAGGCAATTGCTCAAGCCGAATCAGCATGGCGTGCCAGCTGGTTTGACGATTAAACTGGGGTAATTACCAATGACTAATGACCAATGACCAATTACCAATGACCGAATTACCAGATTGGGTGCGATTGCAAAAAGCCCTGTCGGTAGAAGCAAGAGTTGGCTTTACTGATTTGGAAGGGAATCAATACCGCTTTAGTGAATTCCTATGCCTCAGTTTTGGTAAGACTCCTAATGTCCTAACATCAACTGAGAAACGGCGTTGGCAGGACATCGGCACTCAGTTTGCCCGTTATTCTCAGATGACGCTACAGCAAAGGCAACATCTGGTAGCTGATACTCGCCGCTTTCTCAATAACCTCCAGCAGAATACTCAACGCCGTTTAGTTGAAGATAAATCTCAAACAGAACATCCTATGGTCAGAGTGCCTAAAACCAAGCCCTTGGTGGAGAAACAACAACAGGCATCATCAAAGCTTGGTAGTAAAAAAAACCTTGACCTACCATTGGCTAAGTTGCCAGCGGTGGGTAGTAAAAACAGTGAGTATTTAGGACGTCTGGGTCTGCACAAAGTGCGTGACTTGCTCTATTACTACCCCCGTGATCATATTAACTATGCCCGTCAGGTTAATATGGCTGACTTAGTACCTGGTGAAACAGTCACTATCATGGGTACGGTGAAGCGCTGTAACTGCTTCAGTAGCCCCCGTAATAAAAAATTAACTATTTTAGATATAGTCTTAAAAGACTCTACTGGTCAAATTAAGCTCAGTCGTTTTTTTGCTGGCTTTCGTTACAGTAATCGTAGCTGGCAGTATCAACAAAAACGGCGGTATCCAGTGGGAGCAGTGGTAGCTGCCTCAGGTTTGGTAAAGAAAAATAAATATGGGATTACCCTAGAAGACCCGGAACTGGAAGTATTAGAGCATCCAGGGGGTAGCATTGACTCGATGAAAATAGGTCGAGTTGTACCGGTTTATTCCCTAACAGAAGGGGTACCAGCTGACTTGGTAAGGCGGGCAATAATTGCTGCACTTCCCTACACGTCTTTGATTAAGGAACCCTTGCCAGTAACCTTTCGTAAAGAATATGGGTTGATGGGGGTCTGTGATGCGATCGCAAACATTCATTTTCCCCAAGATGCAGACACCCTTGCTGATGCCAGAAGGCGCTTAGTCTTTGATGAATTTTTCTACTTACAGCTAGGATTTCTCAAGCGCCGCCAAGCTCAGCGTAAAAGCCAAAGCAGTGCGGTCATGGCTCCGATTGGTAAACTCTTTGACCAATTTAATCAACTGCTTCCTTTTGAATTAACTGGTGCTCAGACACGAGTCATCAATGAAATTCTCAAGGATATGGAATCAGAGACACCCATGAATCGGTTGGTCCAAGGAGATGTCGGTTCCGGTAAAACTATTGTGGCAGTTTATGCTATTCTAGCCGCCATCCAATCGGGGTACCAAGCCGCTTTGATGGCTCCCACTGAAGTATTAGCTGAACAGCACTATCGTAAGTTAGTAAATTGGTTCAATTTACTACACCTTCCGGTTGAATTACTAACAGGTTCTACTAAAGTTTCTAAGCGTAGAAAAATTCATTCCGAGCTAGAAACAGGAGAACTTCCTTTGTTGGTCGGAACCCATGCTTTGATTCAAGACCCAGTGAACTTCAACAATTTGGGTTTAGTGGTGATTGATGAACAGCATCGCTTTGGGGTAAAGCAACGGGCTCGTTTACAGGAAAAAGGTCAATCTCCCCATGTGCTGACTCTGACCGCCACGCCAATTCCCAGAACCCTAGCGCTAACCCTCCACGGGGATTTGGATGTGAGTCAAATTGATGAATTGCCCCCTGGTCGTCAGAAGATTCAGACAACTGTGCTAAGGGCTAAAGAGAGGAAACATGCCTATGACTTGATTCGTCGAGAAGTGGCTCAAGGACGGCAAGCTTATATGGTATTGCCCTTAATTGAAGAATCGGAAAAATTAGATTTACGCTCAGCAATTGAGGAGCATAAACGACTATCTGAAAGTATATTTCCAGAATTTAAAGTTGGGTTACTTCATGGTCGGATGAGTTCAGCCGATAAAGATAAAGCACTGAGTGCTTTTCGGGATAACAAAAGCCAAATTATTGTTTCAACTACTGTGATTGAAGTGGGTGTGGATGTACCCAATGCTACCGTAATGATGATTGAAAATGCAGAACGGTTTGGGTTATCTCAGTTACACCAATTACGGGGTCGTGTGGGTCGAGGTTCTGACAAATCTTATTGTCTTTTAGTCAGTGGTTCTAATACTGAAACAGCTAGACAACGTTTGGGGGTATTAGAACAGTCCCAGGATGGCTTTTTTATCTCTGAAATGGATATGCGTTTTCGTGGTCCTGGGGAAGTTTTAGGTAAGCGCCAATCTGGGTTAGCAGATTTTGCTCTAGCTAGTTTGGTAGAAGACCAAGAGGTATTAACTTTGGCCCGGGATGCAGCAGAAAAGATTATTCTTCAGGATGAAACATTGGAGAATTACCCTTTAATGAAAGTCGAGTTAGAGTATCGGTATCAGTGGTTGATGGATGGGACGATTATGACTTAATTTACCATAGAATTTTTTCAGAAGTTGGGAACAGGGAACAGGGAGTAGGGAGTAGGGAGTAGGGAGTAGGGAGTAGGGAGT
>NZ_CEYLVT010000306.1:0-7325 GCF_982860115.1 Moorena sp. | reverse complement strand
CCCACACCCCACACCCCACAACCCACACCCCACACCTGAGGTCTTTGTTAAAAACTTACCCCTGTGAGCCCCTAACCCCTCCCAGGAGGGGAACGGGAATCGGGAGAAGAGTGTGGCGAGAGGGGGAAGTGTGGGGGGATAGGGGAACAGAGGTAAGAAGTAGTTTTCGATGAAGTTGGTATAGCTTTGATCATACTTATTTTGATCATACTTATGAGGTAGATTCAAGCTTCTTACCCCGTCTTGATGCAAAGCACGAGTAAGGCTTTCCCCCAAGACTGAGCTGCATTCCGATTCCCGATTCCCGATTCCCGACTCCCGATTCCCGACTCCCTCGGTGCGCTTTCCGACTCCCTAGCCCATTGACTGTTCGGATGCGTCAAACCCTCAATGTATTTCTGTAAAATATTATTGCTTTAATCACATATCTTGTGACAATAAAGTTAAATTAGATACAAAACTAACTGACTATAGGTTTTGTATACGCAATACTATGACATTATTAACTACTAATCAAGTTATTAGCCAACTTAAGCAAGGACTGTCGTTACAGAAAGCGGAGCTGAGTCATATTGATTTACAGGGGTTGAATCTGGATAAGGCTAAGTTTGCCCATGCCTACCTACGTAATGCCAATCTCTCGGGAGCGTCTTGTCAAGAGACAGACTTTACTCAAGCCAATCTCAGCTGGGCCAACCTATCGGGGGCAACTCTGGTTTATGCCCGACTCTCAGAAGCTCAACTGAATTGTGCTGATTTGGAGGGGGCGAATCTCCGAGGGGCTTGGGCAACAAAGGCTAAGCTGTGTGGAGCAAGACTAGATGGGGTTGAGGCGTCCTTAGCTCAGCTGCAAAAGGCTGATTTGAGAGAAGCAACTGGGGAAGGCATAAGCTTTATCAATGCCAATCTAAAGATGGCCAATTTAGGAGCTGTGAATTTCCCTGAGGCTAATTTCAGTGGAGCAAGCCTTGATCTAGCTACCTTAGAAGGGGCTCAGTTAATCGATACTAAGTGGCTTGGTGCTGATTTGGAACGGGCAAATTTAAGCCGTGCTAGTTTAGTCAGAGCAGATTTAACCTCTGCTAATCTGATTGTTGCTAATCTCAGAGCTGCTGATTTGACCGAGGTGATTTTGCATGGTGCTCAGTTGCTGGAGTCAAGTTTAGAAAATGCGTTATTAAACGATGTTGATTTAACTGAAGCGTCTTTATTTTCTGCCAATTTAGAAGGCGCTCGCTTATCTAAGGTTAATCTTACAAATGCTGATTTACAGTACGCTAATTTGGAGAATACTATTTGGAATGACGTTGATTTCTCTAACTGCGAGGTAGCAGGTGCGGTGTTTACCGATGCTAAAGGATTAAGTGCTCAACAGTGCCAATGGCTGAATAAAAATGGCGCGTTGAATGTTCCAATTCGGTAACAGCAACCTAAGCTATCTGCTTAAGCGCTACGCGAACAGCTGATAGCTGATTTTAGTCAAAGGTGCGCTTGACCCATGAATAATTAAATTCGCCAAGGTCAAGGGCACCTAAAAACTCTTAAAATCATTCCATTATTAATCCCTGCTCCCTGCTCCCTACAATCCAGAATTTTGTACATTACTAGCTTGAAAGCTTATAGCATTTATAAATGAGATGTAAACCTAGGCAGTATTTTTGTATTGGACAATAAAACTCCGAAACTCTTTACCCTCTTACTTTTCCCTTTTTACTGCATTTAAATTAATGCGATAAGTCTGTTTACAACCTATATAAAAACACTATATTTACCCTAATTATAGGGCTATCTTTACCCATTTCACCACACGTCTTAAACTTCCCATAGTTCCAATAAAAAGCACCAATAACTGGTATAATTAACCAGAATATATTTCAAGCAATAACTTAGAACAGAAATATGGGTGGAGGAAAGCTAGTAATCACCCTAACCGCAGCTTGGGCTAGCGCAATAGCGACTGCTCTGGGTTGGTTAACCCTAGCAATGTCGGGAAACTATGCTTTGGCTGATGATATTGTTCCGGATGGCACATTAGGTTCAGAATCGTCTGTGGTGATCCCTAATACCACTGTTCGAGGAGAAATAGCAGATAAGATCGAAGGTGGCGCAACACGAGGTGCTAACCTATTCCATAGTTTTCAGGAATTTAATGTAGGAGAACTACAACGGGTTTATTTTGCTAATCCTTCTGGAATCGATAATATTCTAACCAGGGTAACTGGAAGTAATCTCTCTAATATTCTAGGCACTTTGGGAGTAGATGGTGCAGCGAATCTGTTTTTGCTCAATCCTAATGGCATTGTGTTTGGACCGCAGTCGAGATTAGATGTA
The DNA here is from genome assembly GCF_982860115.1 of Moorena sp. Taxonomy (NCBI): domain Bacteria; kingdom Bacillati; phylum Cyanobacteriota; class Cyanophyceae; order Coleofasciculales; family Coleofasciculaceae; genus Moorena; species Moorena sp. Next base: position 4,994 of record NZ_CEYLVT010000306.1, on the reverse strand, counting down.
GCTGGTTCCTTTTTCGCCTCTACTGCCAATAGCCTGGTCTTTGCTGATGGGCAGGAGTTTAGTGCCACATCCCCACAAGCCCCGCCACTGTTAACGATTAATATCAGCCCAGGATTGCAGTATGGCAAATATGACCCCAGGACAAGAATTCAAAATGCTGGGAATTTAGCAGTAGGAAAAGATTTAACTCTAGCTGCAAGCAATCTGGATTTACAGGGTCAACTCAGGGCTGGTAACAATTTGACTCTGTTTGGAGAAGATACGGTCAGCATCACCGATAGTTTAGCGCAACCGTTTATCGCCAATGCTGGTGGTTTCCTGCTAATTCAGGGGAATCAGTCCATTACTATTGCTGCCCATAACCATACCGATAGTGGTTTATTCGCTGGTTCTGATTTACGCTTGCGTTCGCATAATCCTATAGCAGGGGATGCTCACTATACCGCTGGCGGCAGTTTCAGCATCGAGCAGTTGGATGGTAACCCAGGAAATTTACTCAGTCCCTATGATCCAATTATTCTGGCCAATGGGGATGTCAGTTTAGGAAACTATACCGGAGCCTCACTACATATTTTGGCTGGAGGGAGTGTTACCGTTGGAGACCTGGAGATTAACTCTACCGATACCGGGGATAATGCCATTAGTCCTAATAACTCCAATCCCTTCTTGGCTAGTCTGGCTAATGTTACCTTATCTAACCAAGCCCCAACGTCTGTCGTAATTGATGGCAGTAGTCAACCTACCCTAGATATTCGTGCTGGCATAAATTGGACATTACTGGGGGGTTTTCCAGGAAATGTGGATACCGGAAACCTTTCCCCTAACCTGGATACGGCTGCTACTAGTGCAGATATTACGATTGGTGACATCTCGATTAATGCTCCGAATGGACTAGTATTGTTAACCAATCAGTATCAACCGAACGGATCTAATCCTAGTAACAAGCTGGAGATTGGAACACTCCGCACCGATGACGATTTCGGTGGTCGGTTTGTGGGAAATAGTGGTGATGTGATTATCGATTATCGAGGTGGGATTGAAATAAGCGTTCGCGAAGCGTCGGCGAAGCCGAATCGCATAGATACCTCTAGCGCTACCGGTAATGCTGGTCACATTAAATTAATTACGTTTGATGACATAACCCTTGACAATAGTGACATAATTACCAGTGCCTTCGGGGCTGGCCAAGCTGGGGATATTTCCATTGAAACCGGTTCCTTCACCGCCGACCAAGGAGCTCGGATCCGAAGCAACAGCACCAGTCAAGCCGATGCCGGAGATATCACCATTACGGCCAGTGGCGCAGTTTCCATCAATGGCAGAAACGGTCGTGAACCCAATAACAACGGCACTGAACTAGTATCTCGTGTGGACAACGGAGGCATAGGCAAGAGTGGGGATATTACCATCAAAGGGGATTCTGTGTCAGTCACCGAAAGTGCTGTCCTTGATGCTAGCCTCCGGGGTGAAGGGAGCGCAGGTAATATCAACATCGAGGCTCGTCAAGTTATCTTTAAAGGGGCACCGAGGGTAAGCTTTAGGCGAAGAGATGGTAGTATCACCATGAATGAAGCCTCCAGTGAAGCCAGAGTTAATGTTGAGCGTGGGGCAAACGGCCAGGGAGGCACGATAACCATTAAGGCTGAATCTTTGTCAATCGAAGATGGTGCTAGACTCAGTGCTGACCTAAATGGTGAAGGCACTGGGGGCAATATTGAAATCGATGCTAGTGATAGCGTAACGGTTTCGGGAGCAAGGGGCAATCGATTTAGTAGGATTAGGAGTAACGTCGGGGAATTCATTGGTGAAGAGGCTGTCGGTAATGGCGGGAACATTACAATTCACACTGGCTCCCTATCCCTGATCCAGAGTGGTCAAATCCAAGCCAACATGTTTGGCATAGGTGATGCTGGCAAGATAACTATAAAAGCTCGCGATACAGTTACAATTGACGGAGTAGCAAATAAGGCTAAGATAGCCAGCGGTTTGCGCTCTCGGGTCGGTCCGGATAGAGAAAGAATACCCTTGAGTAAGCAATCACAAGCTATAGGTGATGGTGGCGAAATCACCATAGAGGCAAAGTCAGTTTTTGTGACCAATGGCGGTCAAATAAGTACTGAAATCAATGACATAGGCAAGGCTGGCAATATATCAATTATTGCTGAAGATCAAGTTATCTTTGATGGCGCTGCTAAGAATGAAAACGGGAATCCATTTTCAAGTATTATCTTTAGTCGAGTTAGACCTCAAGCAGTAGGCAACGGTGGCAAGGTATTGATTAAAGCTGGGTCAGTTTTCTTTACCGACGGTGCTCAGATAAATTCCGAAACCCGTAGCACAGGAAAAGGGGGTGATGTGGAAATAATCGCTCGCGATCGCGTTTTAGTTGACGGATTCAGCCAGTTGATTGGAGCAGATAGTGCCATAGCTAGTGATGTTCTAGCGGATGGCAAGGGGAATGGTGGCACAATCACGATCACAGTTACAGAAGGTTCCTTTGAGATTACTGGAGGTGCTAGGTTAGCATCTGGTACTCAAGGCAATGGAGATGGTGGCAATGTGATCATTACGGTTGGTGATCAGGTTTTAATAGACGGAATAGGGATGAATGACAAACCTAGTCGGATCTTAACTGGTGTGAATCCTAAGTCAAGAAAGGGCAACGGTGGTGAGATTATAATTGACGCTAACTCCATTACTGTGACTGATGGTGGAACCCTAGCTGCTGGCACGGGCGGCAGTGGGAATGGTGGAAATATAAACTTAAGCGCCAATAACTCCATTGCTGTGACTAATGGTGGAACCTTAGGTGCTGGCACAAGCGGCAGGGGGAATGGTGGAAATATAACCATTACCCGTAGCAATACAGTAACTGTTAATGATGCAGTCATTCAGAGCCGTGTAGAAGAGGGAGCTACTGGTAATGGAGGAAATATTGATATCACTACGTCCTCCCTATCCCTAATCAATGGTGGGCGGGTGGAAGCAGGAACCTTCGGTTTAATTCCACAAGATCTAGCTTCTGAGTTAGCCAACCAGTCCTATCAGGAGGTTGTCCTAGACGATCAGCCAGTAGCCTACTGGCGTTTAGACGAAACCACTTCGATAACGGCTGTTGACAGTTCTGGCAATGGCTTCAACGGTACTTACAGAAATGGCGTAACTCAGGGAGTTTCAGGAATATCAGGCACAGCAGGAGAATTTGATGGCAACAATGATGCTGTGGATGTTGGTATTATTGCACCAGGGTCGGAATTAGATATCAGCAATAAATCATTTACCGTAGAAGCCTGGGTCAAGCCAGACGAACTGAAAGAGCAATCCTATCTCGGGATACATCCAAGCAATAACCGCAACGATGGTAACGGTGATAGTCTATATTTCCGAGTGAGCAGTAAGGGGTCTGTCCGTTTTGGGGACTTTCCGAAGGACCTGGAAACACCAGGGAACATCATTGAACCAGATACTTGGTATCACATTGTGGCTAGTTATGACCAAGACTCCAACACCAACACTATTTTTGTCGATGGTCGGGAAGTGATCAGTAACAACCAAGGTGCTTTTGAAAGTAAAAACCCCCGTGTCTTGATCGGGGCTTGGCGGAACATTGGTGACCAAGCATTTAATGGTGTGATTGATGAAGTCGCAGTCTATGACGAAGCCTTATCCCGTGAAAGCATTACTAGTCACTTCTTACGGGGGCAAATAAATCTTGGTGGTGTATCTTCGGAATCCTTACCTGATAGTGGCGCAAATGCTGGTACGATTACAGTCGAAGCTAATGACATTACTATTTCTGGAGTTAATCCCACTAATAATGACATTGCCAGTGGTTTAGTGTCTAGCAGCTCAGGCAATTTCAGTGGTGAAGCTGGTACGATCACCATCAATACTGATTCCCTGAAGGTTGAGGATAGAGGCATAATTACCGTAAGCAGTAACAAAGGGGTAGCTGGTAATCTCGACATTACGGCTAATTCCCTGTTACTTAACAACGGAACACTTTTCGCTGAAACTGCCAATAGTAATATTGATGCATCAGCAGGGAGTATCATACTAAACATATCAGACCTAATACAGCTCAAAAACGAAAGTCTGATCTCCGCAAAGGCTTTATTAGAAGCTAACGGAGGTAACATAACTATTAATGAGAACCGTAATGATAATCCGAATGATAACCCATTTCTGATTGCTTTTCCCGCAACTGGTCTTAATGGTAGCGATATCATTGCTAATGCTCCAAAGGGACAAGGAGGAAAAATCACTATCAATGCCTTAAGCATCTTTGGTATTGAAGAGCGCCCGGCCATTGATGGCAATCGCACCAATGATATAGATGCCTCTGGTGGTACAGACAGTGGTGAAGTGACTATCAACACCAGCAATGACTTCCTGGAGCGAGAGCCCAACAGCTTACCCACGGAACCCGGCAAGGCTCAATTTGACCAGCGCTGCCAACCGGGTAATAGCACTGGCGCTAGGCTGATCAATACTGGACGTGGCGGCTTACCTCCTCGCCCAGGTGAACTCAGCAACAATACCCTTTGGGAAGATATACGCCGTCCCACTCCCCGTGGACGGTATCGCTCCCGGACTGCACTGGTTAAACCCCCCCTTAAGTCCCCCACTACCCCTAAGCCAAAACGGATTATAGAAGCGCAAGGCATCATGATTGATGCTGATGGCAATATCTTTCTTACCGCTTATCCCACTACCGTGACACCGGATGGATTTCCCCAGGTGCCTGGGTCTTGTTATCTGCATTAGGGAACAGGGACTTCTGAGCAGGGAATAGGGATGCACTGTGGAACAGGCATCTTGCCTGTTTCAATTGCCAGGGGAATCAGGGGTGGAACAGGCATCTTGCCTGTTTCATTTCCGGGCAGACAAGATGCCGAACCCACTCATAGTCATCCCGCCCCTCAGCAATGCCAAAAATTTAGCTGTCCGGTAAAAGAAGCCCCACGTCCGAACTGAAAGTCGGCGTGGGATGA
>NZ_CEYLVT010000305.1:0-7363 GCF_982860115.1 Moorena sp. | reverse complement strand
TCACGTACGGTTTTGGAGACGAGTCGCAGAGGTGACTCTGCGGCTTAGTTTAATACAAAAATTAGAACTAGTGATTACTACAGTCGGTACAGGCTTAGCCGTCAGCGGTATTTCGTCCCAAGTTGCTACCCATCCTACCGAGAAAATTTTACCAGTTTCCAAACAAGCTAAAGACGCTAATCTTGCCAGTTATTTGGTCTGCAGTTCCCTAGATATAGTATTTCATCTCCTAGTAGGCGTTATCTTAGCAACTCCTGTAGGTATTATTGCCTGGTGGTGGCGAAGAAAGCCGAAGTGAGTCAAAAGTATAGTTTACGACAGAGTATTTTGGTTTAAAGGGAGCAGGGAGCAGGGAGCAGGGAGCAGAAATATGTCTTACAGCTGTTTTCAGATGAATCCACCTCACGACCTTTAGCTACAAGCCCCCTAAATCCGCCAAGGGAGGGATTTAGGAGGGCGAAATTTGCTGTAAGCTTTGCTTCGACTGCTATAAATTCAGTTTCCTAAGCAACACCTTATCAAATTCTCAGTTAAGGGTCACTGCCTCCTCAGTTAAGACCTGCATTCTAGTAATTAAGCGAAAGGAGTTAAGCAAATCAATTTTAGGAGAAACAAACATGAAAGGTCTCGTACTTGGCAGTTTAGGCACTTTATTGATTGCTACCGCTACCACTCCCGTTTTAGCATCAGAAATCGCTGCCAATTCTACCACCAGCCGTAACAATATTGTCGAAGTTAAACCCTTTAACCTGGTCTATCTCGGTTATCAAGGTTACTTTGCTGAGCAAGGTATTCCCAGTAATGCTGGTTTCATCAGCGCTGTAAAAGCCAAGAGAATTACCGCCAAAGACCTAGTAGCCAGTGCGATTGAAAGAGGAAGATTATCCCCAGAAACTATCAATGATTCTACCTATCTGGCTCATGTGAAGAGTCAACTATCCAACCTGGATCGGGATTAATACAAAGGTTAAGCATTTAGCGGTCAGCGGTCAGCAGTCAGCAGTCAGCAGTCAGCCGTCAGCTGATAGCACCTCAAGTAGCGTGCGCGTAGCGCTAATCGCTGATAGCACCTCAAGTAGCGTGCGCGTAGCGCTAATCGCTGATAGCTTACGAAATCTCAAATCCTGGCTGGGGTTTGAATTTCACTATGTGTTTTTTAAGAAGTAACATAAACTATAAGTGGTTTTTCCAAAGTACAAAAAAGGTGTTTTATGAAAACAGAACAGTCACCTAATATCTTTGAGAGTCAGTGGCAACTCTATCAAAAAATACTGACTAACAATTACATGAAACACCGTGAAATTTACGGTATCTTACACGCATTTCTAGTCAGCTACTTTCCAACCCCCTTCTCCATCCTTGACCTAGGCTGCGGTGATGCTAGCTTCACGACCCAGGCTTTAGCCAATACCACGATTGCTTCCTACAAAGGTATTGACCTCTCTGAGCCAGCACTAGAGATTGCTCGTGATAACATGAATTCTATCCCCTGCGAACAGACATTGATCCAGGGCGACTTCTTTGAAGTAGTTTCTGAGTTGGGACAAAAGCAGCAGGATAGCTTCGACGGGATTCTAAGTTCTTTTGCCTTCCATCACCTCAGTTTTGAGCAAAAAGATAGTATTATGGCAAAGCTGAGTAATCTCCTAAAAGCTGATGGTGTTTTTATTCTGATCGATATAGTTTCCAGAGATGGAGAAACCCGAGACGCCTATCTAAGACGTTACCTAGAGGGTGTCTACCAAGACTGGGCTCAACTGACTCCGGCAGAAGTTTCCATGGTCGAGGGTCATATATTGTCTAGTGATTTTCCCGAAACCCAAACAACCCTGCAATCCCTTGCCCAGAAACATAATTTTAATCGGGTTGAGTGTCTGTATCGGGATCCCCTCAACACTAGCCAAGTGTTGTGCTTTTACAAGAGTAGCGCTAAAAGCCTACTCCAGCTAGAAGTGGGATGAATGGGTGCCAGGTTGAGCTAGAAGGATCGAAAAATAAGCTCAAACTGAAAAATCCTCATAAATCAGGTACGGTAGGGAATAGGGAAACGGAAATCCGAAAGGATCTCAAACCCTTGGAAACCTATCTGTAAGTGGGTTCTAGTTGAGTATGAAAATTATCAGCCTATTAGCTGCGATCGCAATATTTCTAATTTCGGCTTGTTCAAATCAATCTGCGTCAACACCACTAACGGTGACCATGCATTTGACTGATACCAAAGGCATTGGTGAAGAGATTGGCATTGTCAAAGCAACCCAAACCGAGAAGGGTCTGCAGCTAACCTCGAATCTGTCTAGATTAACTCCTGGAGAACATGGGTTCCATGTCCATACAAAGCCCAACTGTGGTCCAGCCCAGAAGGAAGGTAAAGTAGTTCCTGGCTTAGCTGCTGGTGGTCATTATGATCCAGAAAATACCGGCAAACATGAAGGACCATTCGGTAATGGTCATTTAGGTGATTTGCCAAGGCTAGTGGTTAATAAACAGGGTGTTGCTAACATTCCAGTCGTAGCCCCACGGTTAAAGGTTGCTGACCTTAAGGGTCACTCTCTGATCATTCACGCCCAAGGTGACAATTATTCAGATATTCCCAAACCCTTGGGAGGGGGTGGTGCTCGAGTGGCTTGCGGTGTAATTTAGCCACAGTCTTGTGCTTTTTAGTGAACGGATCTAAGGGATGGGGAATATCAAATTACCAATTTTTGATAGTCCCCATTTCCTATTCAATCCCTAAAGACTTTTGGATCAGCTTACTATTGGTTTTAATCAGTTCTTGTTGTTCTGGCCAAAATAATGTTGGTAATTCATCTATTGGAAACCACCGCAGCTGGTAACTGAGATTGGGATCAGTAGGAGTGCCGTCAATTTGGTCAGTAATGAACAAAAAATAGTAAGTCTTTTTCCAACACTGTTTGGCAAAGTCTAATCGTTCCTTAACTCCCAGTTCAGCAATAAATTTCAGGTCATTTAAGCCCGCTTCTTCCGCAATTTCTCGCTCTGCCGCCTCTAAAATGGTTTCTCCTGGTTCTACATGACCTTTGGGTAAGACGTATTCCAGTCTATTGCCTTCTTGAACTAGAGCAATGTATATCTGCTGCTCCCAGCGGCGGGCAACAATACCACCAGCGGAAGTAGCGTCAGAAACTCCAGGCGGTCGTTGGTACCAAGTTTCATCAATAATCATTTTTGAAGTTTCAGCGAATCTCGTCTAACTTAGCACGCACTTTCTGGATATCTTGCCACATCAGCCACTTTGGACTACCTTGATCTCGTTTCGGATTCCGCAGTAGGTAAGCAGGATGGAGAATTGGCATACACCACTTATGCCCTTCCCATTCCATCCAGGTACCGCGAATCTTAGTAATCCCCTTCTTGTTACCAGTTAAGCCTTTGACCGCTGTGGCACCAGTGAACAGAATAATTTGGGGGTCTACTAGGCGAATTTGCTCCAACAAGTAAGGTTTGCACGCCTCAATTTCTGAAGGAGTAGGGGTGCGGTTACCAGGAGGTCGGCACTTCACCATGTTACAAATATAGACATCTTGTTCACTATCGATTTTCACAGATGCCAAAATTTTCTCCAACAGTTTCCCTGCTCTGCCTACAAACGGCATACCGGTCTCATCTTCTTGTTTACCCGGTCCTTCCCCAATAATCATAATTAGGGCCTTAGGGTTGCCACGTCCAATAACAGCCTGAGTGCGGGTAGCTCCTAATTCGCAGCGTTGGCAAGATTGACAGTGTTCTGTCAAGGATTCCATGGTGTCGTAAGTGCCAGCAGGAATAGGGATTTTGGCATCAGTGGGGATTAGCTCCCTTTGGACATTGTTGGGCGGTGATGGGGTTAACTCTGACTCGTCAAAAAGACTAAGTTGTTCTCCGTTGGACATGAGGACTCACAGAAATTGGTCAGCTATCAGCTTATGCCCTATGGGCACCCTTGAGAAGCAATTATTTGAATTAATTATTTCAATTATTTCTTTTGATACATTGACACTCCCCGGCCTAAAGGCGCGGGGATTCTTGCTTCAAAGAGTCAGCTTGCTCAACCAAACCGGAGCCAGGAAGAGTAGAGGCCAATTCTCCACAAGCGTTTCGGGAGACCCGACGCTGCGCGAACGGATCGACGTTCGCGTAGCGTGACCTACGGTCAATCCAAGTTTCGACATGCCCTGCCGTACTTAAGGCTCTTTTTAGGATGTTGATTGCGGCATTATGATCTCGATCTAACTGACAACCACACTGACATACGTGAGTCCTAGTTGATAGAGATTTTTTAACCACTTCCCCGCAATTGGAACAGTTTTGGCTGGTGTAGGCCGGGTTTACTGCAACAGTTATCCGGCCAAATTTAGTGCCAAAGTGTTCAATCCATTTTCGGAATTGATACCAACCTGCATCATTGATAGACTTCGCAAGACAGTGGTTTTTTACCAAGTTTTTTACTCTCAAATCTTCATAGGCTACCAGGTCGTTAGACCGGACTACGCAATGTGCCAGTCTCTTGGCATATTCTTCACGTTGCCTACTTATTTTGAGGTGTGTCCTACCTAGTCTATTAACAGCTTTCTTACGGTTAGCAGAGCCTTTCTTTTTTCGGGAAACCCGACGTTGATAAAACTTGATAGCCTTCTCTCCGTTCCGATAAAATCTAGGGTTAGGTTCAGTATTTCCGTCGGAATCGGTATAGAAGTCTTTTAGTCCAACGTCTAAACCGATGGTATTTCCAGTTGGGTCTAGTTCCTTATGATTGTCAACCTGAACGGAAAACTGAACGTAATATCCATCAGCTCGACGGACTATCGTGACCCTTTTAATCTTTTTTTTGTCGAAACGCCACAAATCCCAGGTTCCTTTGAGTTTTAGCTTCCCGATCTCTTTCTTGTCACTGAAGATGATTGACTTTTTGTCTGGAGACAATTTCCAGCCGGATTGCTTGTACTCAACCGAACGACAGTGTTTCTTAAATCGGGGAAAGCCTTTTTTTCCAAGAACCTTTTTCTTGCAGTTATCAAAGAAGCGAGCGATTGATGACCATGCCCGTTCAGCACTAGACTGGCGAGCTGTAGAGTTCAACTCATTTACAAACGAAAACTGCTTTCCTAAAACAGTGCTGTATTTGCTAAGGTCGTATTTATTCACGCCTTTGTTGTCTATCCAATAGCGAATACAGCTATTGCGAATAAATTTGGCTGTTCTGATCGCCTCATCTATGGCTAAATACTGTTTTTGTTTGCCGTACGCTTTGAACTCTAAAATAATCATCGGTATCGACCTGTCCCTACTATTTTATTCTACAAGACCTAGCTAAAGATTCTGGGAAATAAAATTAAATAAAAATAAAAGCCGCCCTAGAAGGACGGGGCTTTAAACCCATGTTTTTGGTAATCTTGACAAAAATCAGTATATAATATATAAAAGGCAACTTCATACCGGAGGAAGCCATGTACACTGCCCCGCTATTTAGCGATCGCGCTGATGCCGGTGAGCAGCTCGCTCAAGCACTTATCCCCTTGGTGAGCAGGCTGCACGCTACAGGTATTGATGCAACGCCTATTGTATATGCACTACCTCGGGGGGGTATCCCAGTAGCAGCACCAGTAGCTCGGGCACTGGATTGTCCGCTAGATATTATAGTCGCAAAAAAAATTGCTACGGCTAGCAACCCAGAATTAGCAATCGGTGCGGTGACTTCCTCCGGAGTTGTACTTTGGTCTGGGCAAAGGCGATGGCGAAACAAAAATGCTCAATGGCGGGAAATAGTATTAGCTCAAGCTCAAGAAAAAGCCCAAGCTCAGCTAGCTCAACTGCAAACGGGTTGCCCGGAAACCAATCCTACTGGTGCCCTAGCCTTGCTGGTTGATGATGGCATTGCCACTGGAATGACCATAGCAGCAGCAACGGAAGCAGTAAAAGCCCACAATCCAGCACAGGTCTGGATTTGCACACCAGTTGCACCAGGAGGATTAATAAACTGGTTATCAAAGTGGTGCGATCGCATGGTTATCTTACAAACACCGGAACCCTTTCTAAGTGTCAGCCGCTTTTACCTCAAATTTCCTCAAGTTAAAACCGAAGAAGCTCTCAGCTACTTACAGCAGCATAACTATAAGCATAACTATATTACAATATCAGAGTCCTAAGTCAACGCTAGCTTGGATCATTAACTAGCTGTTTTAATCTATGAGACTTTGGCAGTTTTGGTGGCGAACATTAGTGCTTTCAACCCAGTACAATCCACCAGAGTTCGTTGAATTAATGATGACCTCATTGGCAATGGCTTTATTAGCCACCTGGGGATATACCAGTGACTGGCCCTATCTGGTACTCAGTTCTAGCTTTGCCATGGGAGCAGCCGTATCCATGTGGGTAAGGGGTACAACCATGCCTTCGTCTAATTCCCGTATGGTGCAGGTCATGGCTATCCTGTTGCTCCTCTACAGCTTTTATACTTTTTGTCACCTTTTGGATTACATATAGACTTACCCGTAAACTGTAAATACTCTGGTGATACCGAATCCACTAGCCAAATTCCATTATCCGAACAATAGAAGTTGTAACCAGCTTTGTGCATCGCTGCAGCATCAATGGCGAAAACCACAGGGCGACCATGCCTTGCTCCGACTTTTTTTGCAGTTGTCATATCCGTTGATAGATGGACATGGTGTCGCGACATTTTACACAAACCTTGTCGCAGAATTGACTCAACTGCGCGGTGACCGGTACCGTGATAAAGGACATCTGGTGGAACCACAACGTCTAGTTGCAAATCAACTTGAACCGTATGACCTTGATTGGCACGAATTCGGGTACCTGTGGAGTCGAAAGAAAAGCGCTTCTTGTCATTTTTGCCCACTACTTCATTTAAATCAGCACGGCTGATCCGAAAGGAATGCTTTTTACAAGCAGCCAATAGTTCCTCAACACCAACCCAGCCACCAGGAGCAAGTGTGATCCCAATTGCCTGAGGCTGGTGCCGAAGATGCTTACTTAAATATTTACTAATTTTGACTAATCGAGACGGATTCATATTGATATAGCCGTTTGCGACTTTGTTAAGTACATATTTCTGGGTTTTTAGGGAACAGGGAACAGGGAACAGGGAATAGGGAACAGAGATGTTGGCATCAAAACTCAGTTATTTATTGTTAAAAATTAAGAAATAAAATTTATATTTTGTTATTCATTTTCATAATTAACTTATCTACAAATTTTTATAAGTTTAGAATAGTGTTAATGAACATTATTAAAGACCGCGCTGCATCGCTTTTTTATACTGTTTTCATAAATTATTATTCCTATTCCCTGTTCCCTGTTCCCGATTCCCGATTCCCGTTCCCCTCCTGGGAGGGGTTAGGGGTGG
>NZ_CEYLVT010000304.1:0-7372 GCF_982860115.1 Moorena sp. | reverse complement strand
CCTACTCCCTACTCCCTACTCCCTACTCCCTACTCCCTACTCCCTACTCCCTTAAAAATGCTATATCTTGATCATGATAGTTTCCCCATTTCTCTATTATTTCCTGGGCAAGATGACTAGGAAATGAATGGTAACCGGGTTCCAATTCCTTCGATAAAATTAAGTCAATGGCTATGTTATGGGCATAGAAGACTGGGTCGAGAGTCTGAACTGGAGTAGGTTCCGCTAAGGAAAAATTGATCGGCGCTTTTTTGAAAAGCACTTCTGCATCTGAGAAGTTATCACCAAATTCATCTTCTGCGCCGATGTTGGCAAGATACTTACCACTAAAATCTTCCTTGTCTAAATCATATTCCTTAGAAAGTACTCCATTAACTCCCGTACAGGTTACAACACAAAAAGCCTCCTTTAGTGCTGCCCTAATGCCATCCAGGTCCTCAGCCTGTAACCCTTTGATTCCTCTAGCCCTAAGCTGTTCCAAAATCTTAGGATTTTTCTCGACGACCACCAGCTCCTTGGTTAAGTCTAATAATTCATTAACCAGTCCTTTTCCAACTTTTCCACAACCAAAGATTATCAATTTTTTATCCACTAATGATTCGTTAGTTAACTGGTGGAATGCTTTGACAAATGCCTTACTAGTGCCATAGAACGTTTCTATATTTTTTAGGGAACTGTCATCCACAGAAATCAAGGGATAGGAAATATCTAAGGATTGATAGATATCGTTATCGAGTTTAGTTAGCTCTACCACTCCCTGGCTAGGGGTGAGTAGTGTGGGTAACTCTCCATAAAGATCTAAACAAATATCATAGTTATCCTCAAAATTCCCTTCCAGATTAAGCTCAACATTAGCACTGAGTAAAATTTCTACCGCTTCTGGGTTAGGCTTGATCAAATTAGGGCAAGACACGGTAAGCTCAGCACCAGCCAACAGCAACGGTTCAACTTTAAAGACAGTTTCTATGGTCAAGTGGATATGATGCAATAGTCTTAATCCTTGATAAGGCTGATGGGAACGCATCTGTTGTCTCAGCTCAGCCATAAATGGCATAGCTTCAGAGCGGGGATGTTTTTGCCGTGCTTGTTCAAAGACCTTAAAATCGATCATATTATCTCAACTTCGGTTAATCTTATATTAATTTTAGTTAATCATTTATATAGTAGTTCTTAATTGGGTGATGGACAAAATCCTGGATTTTAGGGAATAGGGAAGAGAGCAAAAATCCTTTGTACCTCATGAACATGATAACCGCGATAGCAGTTTGAAAGTGAGGGGTCAAGTACCCTGGTCTGCCTGCTCATCCCCTCTCTCCAAACCTTAATCCTTACGGTAAACTTTTGAGCTGAAAGCTTTATCCAGCTAGTCTTTCAGCCTTTGGATGGAACTTCGTTTCAGCTTGAAAACTACCTTTACCTGAATCAGACACTTGCAATATTCTCCCATCAAAGTTAAACTTCTTAGAGTCAACCAGCTGTAAGGTGAAAATAAGATAAAATATATGACTGACGATAAAATGCAAACTCTTTCATCTTTTGCTAAAGAAGAGTACGGACTTAGTTCAGCCTCAATCCAAGCTATGGTAAACTATGGTTACGCTTTGTTAGCTATTGCCGGAGGTGATGGAGAGGTTTCTGACGCAGAAATGCAGTGGTTAATCAATCACCAAACTAAATTTGGTGCCACTGAAGAGGTTGTAGGACTCTACAAGTCTTTTGATTACAAAAATGCTAACCTACAAGAGCTGTTGCCCGATATCAAAGTTGATGTTGACACTTGGTCAGTAGGAAACGAATTGGTATATCATGCCATTAAGATGTCATCAGCTGATGGGGTTTATGCTGACGCAGAAAGATCCAAAGTAAAAGAAGCAGCAAAAATCCTCGGAGTTGCTGATGATATTGTTTTGACTCTAGAAAGTTTAGTAGAGATGGAACGAACTGTTGTTAAGATGCGTAAGTCATTGATTCACGTGAACACATTCTAGACAACGGTATCACAATAGCACGGTAGGTAAGCATATGCGCGCTCGCGCACGGTGCGCGAACAGCTATCAGCTATCAGCCAAGGCCACACTACGCGAATGGCTGATAGCTGATACGCGACACGCTGATAGCTGAATACTTACTGTGTAGCTATTTTAGAACTACTATAATAGGAAGAAAAATTAAGCGATCGCAAAACAATACTCTAATCTAAAATAGGGTAGCATCCCTTTACAGATTTAATCTATTCCTATCTCCCCATCTCCCCATCTCCCCATCCTTTCAAGGGTATGTTTTTTACAAAGACGTCAGGTGTGGGGTGTAGGGTGTAGGGTGTAGGGTGTGGGGGATAAGAAAATATACTTAATTTGTCGTTAAAATCATCATTGTCTTGATGCAATAGCGAGTGGGGGAAACCCCCGCATGAAGGCGCAAATCACGCTTGTTCGTTGTTTTTCTTTTCCTCTTCCTCTCAGTCGTCCCATGTTTTACCCAAATGTAAAAAACCTACCCCTGTGAGATCTCCCCATCTCCCCATCTCCCCATCTCCCCATCTCCCCAAACTTCCCACACTTCCCCTTCTTTCTGAAAAATATTTGAGAAATATCACATACACCCGATTAACGGTAGCGAAGTTGTTGACCCTTGATGACTAAACCCATTCTCATCGCGTTTCCAATTGGAGTGAATCGTTTTTGTTTCGTCATGGTTTGGGGATGATGACGCACGGTAGATAAACTCAGGCTAAGCAGAGTCACAACAATTAGTGTAGCGCTTAAATTACGAGTAAAGGTTAAGTCAAACATTATCTGCGGATTTCCAACTGTCTCTACTTTCACAGTAGAAATCTCTTTTGATTAGTTCCCCCACTAATATGCAACTACCTTAATTGACTCTCTCTATAATCGTGAATCCCACCAATTCAGTGGGTTTAGGAGTGTTGTTAAGCTAGACAATCTGCCCACTGGCACCATGGCAGAAAAATTCAATATCCCTCTGTTTCCCTACTCCCTACTCCCTACTCCCTACTCCCTACCCAGCAGTGTCAATCAACCATATCTCCGATTTGGAGCCATCTTATCTAGGGATTTCACTTTAGTAGCTCTTGGCTTCTCCAATTGACCCTGAGACTTACAGCACAAAGCACTGTGGGGTAGAACTCGTAAGATTTCGGTTAGGGTGGTTACCCCTTTGGTTACCTTTTCAATGGCTGCCTTCCGGAAGGAATAAAAACTGATTTTATCCAGGTAACGGTGCAACTGAGTCATGGTTCCCTCATAAATCAACTGCCGCACCATATCATCTACATCCAGTAACTCTACAATGGCTTCCCGTCCTAAATAGCCGGAATTGTAGCACTTGGCGCAACCCTTTCCTTTCCGCCAACCTTTGAGATTAGCTTCCTCTGGCGTCACATTCAGCTTCCGCAAATCTTCAGAAGTCGGGGTGTAAGGTTCTTGACAGTGGGGACATACTTTGCGCACCAAACGCTGTGCCACTATTCCCAATAGGGCATCACTGATTAAACCCGGTTCCGGACCAATATCTTTAATACGAGGAATAGCACTGACTGCATCATTGGTGTGGAGAGTGGTCAATACTAAGTGACCGGTCAAAGCCGCTCGAATCCCTGTTTCAGCGGTTTCAGCATCCCGAATTTCCCCCACCATAATGATGTCCGGGTCTTGGCGTAAAATTGCCCTCATCCCTGCCGCAAAGGTCATCCCCGCTGCCTCATTCACTTGGGTCTGGGTAATCCGGGGTAAGACATACTCCACTGGGTCTTCCACCGTTACTACATTCACATGTTCTGTGGCTAACCCTTGCAAGGAATTATATAGCGTACTCGTTTTACCAGAACCAGTCGGACCGGTGATAATAACCATTCCTTGGGGTTGCTGCAACCAACCTTTATAGATTTTAAGCTCTTCGTCAGAAAAGCCTAACTCTTCCAAGCCAGAAAAGGGGTTCTCTCTTGGTAATAAGCGAATCACTGCTTTCTCTCCCCCCACACAAGGGAGGGTACTCACCCGCAGATCTAACCCAACTAAACAGGCAAGGGGTCTCCCGTTATACCCGCAGGGTTAGCGGGAGGGGAATTGCCTGACGGGGTCTCTTGGTTGCTGGACATAATTCTTCAGTTCCTCAATTGTGACGCCACCACAAGAAGCGACAAAATAAGAACCCGTCCAGAAAACTTTATTATCTGGTGTAAAACCGTTTCAGGTGCTCAGTAAACTCAGCCACGAATCAATCTACTAGTTACTGTTTCGATATTGGCGATCAGTTTAACCGGAGCCAATGCGCGGGTTAAGGTCAACAAGAAGCGTGAACATGGTCATTTTCGCCATTGAACTCTACTAAGTTACATTCCCATTTCACGCAAGTGTCGAAACAGATTTGCTTCAACCTGTTCGCTAAGCGTGGCCTACGGCCTCATCAAGATCTGTTTTGATCTAGTCTTTCGCCTGTATTTCGTTACCAAAACAATATGTACGGTAAGTCTATAAACTGACCGGTTTTATTTTTTTTAAATGCTTTTCATTTTTGTACAGTAAGTCCTAAAATAAAAATATGATATTAACTTACTGCTACAGAATCAAGCCAAGTCTCGAACAGGTCGCCATCATGGAAAGGTGGCTTGAACTGTTACGCCGTCATTGGAATTATGCTTTAGGACAACGGCTTGATTGGCTCAATCGGACTCGTTCCCCGATTGATAGATGTAGCTTAATCAGTGAGCCGATCGGTGAGATCCCAGAACCGGTTAACTATTACACTCAACAAGCGGCTCTCAAGGAAACTAAGGGACTGTTTCCTGAGTACAAGCAAATCTATGCAGAAACTCAGCAGGTTAACCTACAACGGCTAAACAAAGCATGGGATAGGTGGCGAAAACCCGACGCCAATGGTAACAGAGGCGGTAGACCTCGTTTTAAAAGACCTGGAGAACTCCGATCATTTGTATTTCCCAGGGTAAACAATTCTAAAGCTGGAGCACACTTAATTGACGGCGTTCTAAAGCTAAGCCGAATTGGTTCAATTCCTGTGGTAATGCATCGACTGTTGCCTGATGGATTTACTCTTAAGCAATGTACAGTCATCAAAAAAGCTGATGGTTGGTATTGCTGCATCTCAATGAAGGATGATACCGTACCTGAAATATTACCCGTAGATGCGGTTAAGTCTGCTGTTGGAATTGATGTTGGCTTAGAGAAGTTTTTGACCACGTCTGACGGTGAAGCAGTACCTATCCCACAGTTTTATAGGAATGCTCAAGACAGACTGGCTAAAGCTCAAAAAGTAATGTCGCGTCGTGTTAAGGGGTCTAATAACTGGAAAAAAGCTAAAAACAAAGTCGCTTTATTGAACCTTTATTTAGCCCGTTGTCGAAAGGAATTTCATTATCAGGTCGCTCACTGGCTGTGTAGCAAATATGACTTAATTGCTCATGAAAACTTAAACATCAAAGGACTTGCGCGAACTAAGTTAGCGAAATCAATACATGATGCAGCCTGGGGTAAATTTCTGGAAATATTGCAAGCAGTGGCGGTAAAACGCGGTTTGTTAGTCCAGGAAGTTAATCCACGGGGAACAAGTATTGAGTGTTTTAATTGTGGTTCCAGAGTCGAAAAAAGTTTAAGCGAACGAGTTCATTTTTGTTTTAGTTGTGACGTCAAAATTGATCGCGACTGGAATAGTGGCATCAATATTTTGAATCGTGGATTAATGGCGGTTGGACTGCCGCTCAATGGCTGTGGTAAATCGGCACAGGATGTCGAGGATCAGCAAATATCATTTGTGAATTTGAGAAGCCTACATCATAATCTTTGATTTGATGTAGGAGTAGTCACGTTCTGCCTCCTCCCCAGTCGCATAGTTTTCCCCAATCCGACCATCTTGAGGACGGCGGCTTTCAGCAATGTCCATATCAGACATGACTTTGAGAGCAACCACCACTGCTCGTCCCAAGTCAGACGGTAAGGTAGTTATATCCCTAAGAATCCCATCAATGCGATAGCGGACTCTTAAGCCATCAGTCATCGGTTCCAGGTGAATATCACTGGCGCGGTTACGCAAAGCTCCAGAGATAATAGTTTTAATCCGCTCAATCTGGTCAGCCGCTTGGGACAGATACAATTCTGTGGTTTCGGTAATGTCTTCTTGTTCCACCTCACCAGTAAGGGGATTGACAAAGGCTACCGAACTGATAGATTTTGCATCATTGTTTTCCCTGTGGTACCATCGCTTGT
Source organism: Moorena sp. (assembly GCF_982860115.1). Taxonomy (NCBI): domain Bacteria; kingdom Bacillati; phylum Cyanobacteriota; class Cyanophyceae; order Coleofasciculales; family Coleofasciculaceae; genus Moorena; species Moorena sp. Next base: position 1,133 of record NZ_CEYLVT010000304.1, on the reverse strand, counting down.
AGCTTTTGGGTGCAATGGGAATAATTTTGATTTCGGTGAAAGTGCGATCGCTTAATTTTTTGAGCTGCTCTGGGGATAACTGGACTGGGCTACCCAGGTAATAACAGTTGCGCCACAGTACCAGCGGAATCACCGGAGGTAAATCTTGGCGATTGGGGAATGGCTTAAAGAACCGGTAGCTGACTTCCCGATCCAGCAGGTTAACGTTTAGTTCTCCTTGTGGGTTAACCAACAGTTTAAGGGCTGCTTCACAGTTAATTTCACCCTTTCTCAACTTCCTCCAAGCCGATGAAGTTCTAACGCCAGTTTCCATGATTTACTCCCCACTATTTTAAACTAAATTAAACAGTTTTTGTTGATGAATTTCCAGTTTTACTTATCCCTTACACCTGGGTGCTTATTGACTATAGCAGTTTTTGATTAATTGGTATTACCCTTGGTTGATATTGGAGTAATATATCAAGGCAATACTATAAATCTTTATCTAATCTTTATATATAACCTTACCTTTTTCCTTTCACAAAACCTAGGCTTAGCTAAATAGACTTACCTAGTTTTTTACAATGATTATATAGCCTTTCTAAACCTTGACAAACAAGTACATTGACAAACAAGTAACGACAGTCTGGCGAGACCCAGGCTCCACCAAACTAATGGCTATTGAGGGCGTTAGCACCGAACTTGTAGAGCTGACCTTCCTGAGTAACTCCCACAAGGATTGAGTGTTGATTGCTGAGCGTTAACACTCAATCCTTAATAGCTAGAATAATGGCAAATTTATAGTCATCTTCCTCATCAAAATTTTGTCCATCTCCCCATCTCCCCATCTCCCTATCTCCCCATCTCCCCATCTCCCCATCTCCCCATCTCCCTATCTCCCCATCTCCCTATCTCCCCATCTCCCCATCTACCTATCTCCCTATCTCCCTATCTCCCCAAACTTAGTTAAAAATACGGTTTTACCATAGTTAACTATTAATTAGCTTAGTAACACAAGCTAAGAATCGTATCAATAATTATGACCTACCATAACAACAGACGGGATTCACTGATAGACAATCGGGACCTAGTTGGTGATTTATATCATGTCGGGTTGAATGCCCCTGATTAAGCCACTTTCACCTCGGGCCACC
>NZ_CEYLVT010000303.1:0-7469 GCF_982860115.1 Moorena sp. | reverse complement strand
GTCGATTTATTCACAGAAAGGATGGTTATGCTTATACAAACTAGATTCTGTCCTCCTTTTCCTCTCACCGTTAACCCTGCGGGTATAATGGGAGTCTCCAAGGAGGTAGAAAGATGACAACCACTGGTGGTAAATGTCCGGTGATACACGGTAGTGTAACAACAAATAGTATGTCAGAGATGGAGTGGTGGCCGAAGGCACTTCATCTCGATATTTTGAGTCAGCATGATCGCAAAACTGATCCGATGGGAGTGGACTTTAACTATCGGGAGGCGGTAAAAAAACTTGATGTGGCTGCACTAAAACAAGACCTACATGCGCTGATGACCGACAGCCAAGATTGGTGGCCAGCGGATTGGGGTCACTATGGTGGTCTGATGATCCGTATGACCTGGCACGCGGCTGGAACCTACCGGATTGCGGATGGTCGTGGCGGTGCGGGGACAGGTAATCAACGTTTTGCGCCACTCAACTCTTGGCCAGACAACGCCAACCTAGACAAGGCACGCCGTCTACTCTGGCCGATAAAGAAGAAGTATGGAAGCCAGCTTAGTTGGGCCGATTTGATTACCTATGCTGGCACGATCGCCTACGAATCCATGGGACTAAAAACCTTTGGTTTCGCCTTTGGTCGAGAAGATATCTGGCATCCCGAAAAAGATATTTACTGGGGGCCAGAAAAGGAATGGCTTGCCCCCAGCGATAACCACCACAGCCGCTATTCTGATGAGCGAAAGCTAGAAAATCCACTGGCTGCGGTAACAATGGGGTTGATTTATGTTAATCCCGAGGGTGTAGATGGCAATCCCGACCCTATCAAAACCGCCAATGATGTGCGCGTTACCTTTGCCCGTATGGCGATGAACGACGAAGAAACCGTAGCCCTTACAGCTGGGGGGCATACGGTGGGCAAATGTCACGGTAACGGTGATCCCGGGTTGCTGGGCATGGAACCCGAAGGGGCAGATATCCAAGACCAGGGCTTGGGGTGGGTGAACAATACTGGTCAGGGTATTGGTCACAACACCGTTACCAGTGGTATAGAAGGGGCCTGGACGCCTCAGCCGACCCTGTGGGATAATGGTTATTTTCATATGCTGCTCAACTATGACTGGGAACTAAAGAAGAGTCCAGCAGGTGCGTGGCAATGGGAACCGATTGACCCGAAGGAAGAAGACAAACCCGTCAATGTTGCAGATCCGACGATTCGCGGCAACCTTGTAATGACCGACGCCGATATGGCCATGAAGATGGACCCAAAGTATCGAAAGATTTCCGAGCGGTTCTACAACGATCCTGAATATTTCAGTAATGTCTTCAGACGGGCATGGTTCAAACTGACCCACCGAGATATGGGGCCAAAGACTCGCTATATTGGCCCCGATGTTCCAGAAGAGGATCTGATCTGGCAAGATCCTATTCCAGCCGGGAATACTGATTACGATATTCAAGCCGTAAAGGAACGCATTGCAGTAAGCGGTCTGAGCGTTAGTGAAATGGTTTGTACCGCTTGGGACAGCGCTCGTACATTTCGCGGATCGGACAAGCGCGGTGGCGCAAACGGGGCGCGAATTCGTCTGACTCCGCAGAAGGATTGGGAAGGCAATGAGCCAGCTCGTTTGGCAAAAGTATTAACTGTTCTAGACACCATTGCAGCAAAGACCAAGGCAAGCATAGCGGATGTCATCGTCTTGGCCGGTAACGTAGGTATCGAGCAAGCTGCTCAAGCCGCTGGCTTCGAAATTACTGTCCCCTTTTCTCCGGGGCGGGGGGATGCAACGGATGAGATGACCGACGCAGAGTCATTTGACGTGCTAGAACCCATTCATGATGGCTACCGCAATTGGTTGAAGAAAGACTATGCCGTCAGTGTGGAAGAGCTTATGCTTGATCGCACGCAGTTGATGGGACTGACGGCTCCCGAGATGACTGTGTTAGTCGGTGGGATGCGTGTGTTAGGGACCAATTATGGCGGCACAAAGCATGGCGTATTCACGGATCGTGAAGGTGCTTTGACTAACGACTTCTTTGTGAACCTGACGGATATGAACTACCTGTGGAAACCTGTAGGTCAGAATCTGTATGAAATCTGCGATCGCCAGACTAATCAGGTTAAGTGGACAGCGACACGGGTCGATCTTGTTTTCGGCTCTAACTCAATCCTTCGTGCCTATGCTGAAGTCTATGCGCAAGATGACAGCCAAGAAAAGTTGGTGCAAGACTTCGTAGCAGCCTGGACGAAGGTGATGAATGCTGATCGTTTTGATATGGCCTAACAGTGGTTTGCCTATCTCCACCATTAGATTGCTTTCCGGAAAGTGTGAAATAGTTGATTGGATTTATTTTTGCTGTATACTTTACCATATCTAAATCATAACCAGTCAACACTCGTGTAGAATTCCCTTATTGCTTTCCGGAAAGTATACATCACTAGTTGAGAAATTCTGTATATGGTAGATGGTTGTGCAGTAAGCAGGTTACAAACACGATTTTCCACAGGGGACGCTACGCGATTGACCTTTGGTCACGCTACGCGATCGCATCTGTTTTCCTACAATGGAACACGATGATGCCAATCAGCCGTCGGGTGATTTTGGGAATCCAACGAGTACCCACTGGTCTCGCAACCGTCGGGCTAGCTGAGACCAAGGGTGGAGTGGACGCGGGGGTGCGATCGCGTTCCCTGGGTGCGATCGCAAGTGTTTCCGTAACGCTCTAATACTCTACCACGTTACATGACTGTATTCTAGTAGTTCTTCTAGATGAGCGATGGTCGCTTCAATGAGTTCTTTATTTTCTTCAGAAAACTCACCATGAACGGTCATCATTCCTTTTTCTTCGTTGAGCGTAATTTCGCTATCAATTAAAAGACTTCGTAAGTGTTTAAGTGTTCGTTCAATTCGAGGTAGTTTATTTTCGGTAAATTTGCCTATCATAAGAACCCCTGGTACTTGGTGATAAGATGTATCTTTGGTAGATAAAATCAAAGGAGAAGTATCAGTATTCGTTTTTTGGCGAATATAGCAGTCTTCTTCTTCTAAATTCAAGCTTCCCATCAAAGCGTAAAAACAAGATGGAGAAATGTTTTTGCCAGCAAGTAAGCGTTTAACCGTTGGTACAGATGTACAAGAGTAATTAGCCCATGCCTCTTGTGTCCAGCCTTCTTTAGCAACCGCTTTTCTAACCTCCTTAATACCTACATCAGATAACCCTTTAGAATTGGTGTTACGCTTCTTCTTGCTCATTAGAGTTCATTCCCACACAAAGAACAATATAGCGGCTTATACTCTAATGAGGTACATATAAGCCTGAATTTTAAAGCTTTTCAGCTTCACAATGTACCTCACCAGACAAAAAAACGCTACAGATACAAATAAGCTGCCAAGCTTTAGAACCGATACTAACATTTAAAATCTTAAATGTGTTTTCACTGTGGGGTCAGTTAACTTTAACAAAGTGAACCATAAGTGAGCTAATCTGGCCTTGATATTGACAAATAAAATGGCGAAAATTAAATGTAATAAAGAGTTATAACGACTCGTATTGTCATTACTATCGTTCTGTCATTTTAGATTTGAACAAACATTTATCATGAGAGAATTTGTAGAAGCTTTTAACCATAACGACTTTTTTGTTAGTTTTAATTATGAATACTGTGAACTAAGAGAGTATAACCAAGCCATAGAGTATTATCAGCAAGCTTTGGCTATTTACCGCAAAGTTAATAATCGGCAGAAGGAAGCCATTACCCTTAATAATTTTGGTTGGGTTTACGAAAAACTGGGAGATTGCCGATCTTCATGGTTTTGGTATAGGGATTTTACGAAAGAACTGAGAAAGTATAACCAAGCCATAGAGTATTATCAGCAAGCTTTGGCTATTTACCACAAAGTTAATAATCGGCAGAAGGAAGCCATTACCCTTAATAATCTTGGTCGGGTTTACGAAAAACTGGGAGATGATTGCCGATCTTCATGGTTTTGCTATAGGGATTTTACGAAAGGACTGAGAAAGTATAACCAAGCCATAGAGTATTATCAGCAAGCTTTGGCTATTCACCGCAAAGTTAATAATCGGCAGAAGGAAGCCATTACCCTTAATAATCTTGGTCGGGTTTACGAAAAACTGGGAGATTATTGCCGAGAACTGGGAGATGATTGCCGATCTTCATGGTTTTGCTATAGGGATTTTACGAAAGAACTGAGAAAGTATAACCAAGCCATAGAGTATTATCAGCAAGCTTTGGCTATTTACCACAAAGTTAATAATCGGCAGAAGGAAGCCATTACCCTTAATAATCTTGGTCGGGTTTACGAAGAACTGGGAGAGTATGGCCTAGCTATTAACTATTTTCAGGAAGCTTTGCATATTGACAAATTTAAGCTGAATGATGACAACTTTTGGGAGCGTAGTGGGGCGGTATATCTTGTGGGTGTAAGCCTAATAGAAGCGGCAATTGATCCGTTAATTAAATGTCTGTATGAGGACAACTATTGGGTGCGTATTTGTGCGGCAGAAGGTCTGAAAAAAATCGGAACACAAGCCACTATTTCTAAACTGATTAATCTCCTTGACAACAAAAAATTGGCAGCATCTGGTTATAACTATGTTTTTAATAAAACCATCATTAATGGCCTCACTGTTAGGTGCACTAACTCATCGATAATGCCTACCGTATGTCGTCAGCTGTCTTATTTTCTTGATGGTTTGTCAACTATCATCGTTCGGTTACTAATAGGTCAGCTACCCTTCAAGCATTTTAGCTCTTTAGTTTTCTTTGATTCTTCCTAAAGTACAGCAGTTTTCAATCCCTCCGTTTAGTATATTTTACAAATCATTTAGGACTGCTATAGCTAGGAAAAATGCTGTAGTAACAGTAATGGTGGACGGGTGAGTGGCGGACGGGTGAGCAACAGTAACGGTAAACGGGTGAGTTGCTGAATCAACGAATGAATAGGAGTAGAGTGGGGATCCTGCCCGCCCGAAAACATCAGGAACGGGCAAGATGGCCATTCCACAAGATCAGGAACGGGCAAGATGCCCATTCCACCTCACTCTTAAAATCATTCCATCATTAAGCAACGCCGTAACAGTAGCTAAAATCCCTACTGGAACTACTTGCATACCATTCCCAGTAATTGAACTCTGATACTTATCAAGCTGCCAAACTTAAGTAGTAAGAGTTTTAGACAAATTTCCTTTACGGTGCTTTGCGTAACTAATAGTTACACAAGATTCTTTTCCCTGTTTCCTCTTCCCTGCTCCCTAAAAACCTAGAACGAAGTCCTAACTGAATTGCAAACCGCTGTAATTAGCTATAATAAGGAGAGAGAGAGTAGTTCTAGAAAGCTTCATTCCCGTAATTGAACTTCGATACTTATCAAGCTGCCAAACTTAAGTGTTAAGAGTTTTAAACCGGAGAAAAATGGCTTAGACGAAATTACTCTCTCTTTTTATCAACTATAACAGCAGTAAATCATTTGTAAATCACTGGACTTCTAAAAACTCGCTCCAACTCCTGTCCCTTCTGCCATCTGCATTCTTGCTCCTGCATTAAAGCAGGCCACTTCTTTCACGAATCAGTAGGATTGCTATAGCTATTACCTATAGCTTATCGAAGAGTTATACCATTTTGGGAATATCAATACCAGGTCTGTTAAGGTCACTTCTTTCTTAAAAAGTGATTCTTAATGGACTTTTTTGATAGTGACAAATTTATGATTGTGTCTTTAGACTTAAATTATTCAAGTTTGGCAGCTTGATAGGGGGTGCGTCTCGTTTCTACTGCAAACCTATCGGAGTTCAATTTAATGAACAATAACGAGTTTCCCAAAATTATCAACACTGCTCACACTGAGCAACCTGTGGAATTGTCTTACCCGGTGATTGTTCCCGAAGTACAGCAAGTATTAGCGGAAGGAAGCATCGCGGTGATTACGATACTCTGCTTAGCAGTGTTAGTCCATCAGATCCGGTTGTTAGTTGAAGCTAGCAAATCGTAGCTCAAACTTAATTAAACAGGTTAACACCTGCCTATTGTAAATGGGATTAGCCCTTCTTTTGGAGAAGGGCTAATTTTCTGCATGACCCTCCGCATAGTGAAGGTGAGACCATGGCAATACCCTATCCACATCAACCTACAATGTAACCCTCAGCATATAACCGACATTAACTATTCACAAAACCCCTAGCATATACCCGAAAACAAAATTAACGGTATTAACAAGGGTTTTTGCTACTTTTTTGACTTTTTTGATTACTGTCATTTTTGTTGAAAAAGTACTTTCATCCCATCATCAGAACTAGGTAGCAAACAATAAAACACAGAAATGCTACCTTCAAGTTGAAGGTGAGTGCCATCCCGGTAGCGGAACTAAGTAGCAAACAAGAACACACAATGGAAAGCTAAAGATGCACCACCCCCATGATGCGGAGGCAGTACGTATTTTCTCGCTTTTTAGACAGAATACCACCGAGACTGGCGCGAATAAATTTGTGAACTTGGTTGTTGATAGATTCCTTTGGTAGCGAGTACCTGTCTTGATTGATAGAAGGAGTCATTGCCTTCGAGTGGGAGTTTTCTACACCTGATTTAAACTGACTTTTTCCTATAAATATTACCTGATCATTTATTCTGAGGTATCCAAATACCTGATTTTTTCCTATTGTCGGTATTTTATCCAGATCTAAAAATGGTGGTGTAGGCAATTTCATTAATTAACATCAATTGTTGATTGTGCAGTTGCACCTCGAAAAAAACAAAATGTTAGCAGGAGTAAATCATGCTCAAAATCAATAATCTTGAAGAAGCCACGCTATTCAAGGAGCTTTCTGCTCAAGAGAGTTCTCTTTATTCGGGAGGAAACTTAGGGAAATTTGTGTTAGACCCCCACCTAACTATAGGATGTCCGGGTAATGGAAGGCCAGTTCGCAAACGTTACCCAAACGGCACAACGGGGAGTATTTGTGTCTATGATGAACCGCTGCTCCCACTCCCGGAGCCGCCACCATTTTCTTGACTTTCAGCTTAATGGTACAACTAAAAGCCAGAATCTATTGCTGAGGGAGTCTTTAAGAAAATTGGCGGAATTCCCCACCCTGGCCGTAGGCCAAGCTACGCGAACGTTCAGGGTGGGGATGGATAGCGCAACGACAACTCATGACAATTTGTGTTAGAATAAAGTTGGTCGCTGACCCGCCTGGATGACTAAAAGGCTACCTGAAAAAATAGTCTAATTTCTGATCAGTTGGTTAGACCTACAGGTATACAAAGTACGCTTCATAGCCAGGGAAGAGACTTGCCCCAGCTGGTTGGCCATAGTTGCTGTAATTCCAAGGTGAGTCTGTCGTAAAAGTATACGTCCTTAGAAGGCGGATGTATGCCTGTGGACGCTGAGTAAGACCTTGCATCAGCAGGCGCGCGCCTCCAAGGCCGGGTTCCCCGGCCTTGGGTCGCGCCTCTGGTTGAG
>NZ_CEYLVT010000302.1:0-7514 GCF_982860115.1 Moorena sp. | reverse complement strand
GGGAGTAGGGAGTAGGGAGTAGGGAGTAGGGAGTAGGGAGTAGGGGTCACAAAATTGACTTTACCTGATAAGTATGGTAAAAGCTATAGTCATTATTTATTAGCCATTGGTAGTCATTGGTGATTAGTCTAGGACTTACCCAGGGAAAAGAAAAATTAACGTTTTAGGCAATAGGGAAATTCGGAGCTGGGCATTACAATGACTATCAATAAAACATTAACTGCCGTAGAGCAAATGCCACAACGGTCACAGAACAAACTACCACTAGCTGACTCGGTAAAGGCGAAATGGTATATTTCATGATGGCTTCCATCAGAGGCACAGCCCCAAGCACTGACCAATTGATGCCGTGGAAAATCATCAAATAGCCTACACCATAGGCATGGATGGTTAGTAAACCACATAGGCAGCTAAATGCCAATGTCTCGACTCGTGGTTGTACCCGAAAGGCTAAAAAACCACACACCCAGGCTCCGGCAATAAAGCCTAGTATGTATCCAAAGCTGGGTTCTTTGATATAGCCAATACCTCCACCTTGAGTAAAGATTGGCAGGTTCAACCCGATGACAACATAGGCAATTTGAGAAAGAGCACCAGCATTTCTGCCTCCTAAACAAGCAGCTAGTAGGACTGCTCCAATCTGATAGGTAACCCCTAAGGATATAGTTTGAACACCTTGAGTTGACCAATCCCAGGGTGGATTGGAGACAAAGAAGGCTTCTAGAAACGTGCCGCCGATGGTCAGCAGCAAACCAATTATGGCCCACAAAATCTCATTGGGAGCAGACACAGTTACATCGATAATCTATTTATTCTGGGAGTTATATTCTCCGGGAATCGGAGCTTCACCACCGGTTAGACCCAAAGAGTCCAGCATAGCGTGGTCTTGCTCTGGTGGCTGTCCCAGAGTGGTGAGGTAGTGTCCAATCAGCATAGCATTGATTCCGGATTTTAGCCCTTGTGCCTGCAATTGGCCCATCACGGCTTCTCGCCCACCAGCATAGCGCAGGATTTGCTCAGGTAGGATCATCCGGAAAATTGCGATCGCTTTTAGTGCTTCATAGGTATCTAGCTTCCCAGATTCTCCCAAAGGCGTTCCAGAGCGAGGATTGAGCAAGTTCAGGGGTACTGATTCCACCTTTAACTCCCGCAGGGCTAGAGCTAAATCAACTCGGTCTTCCCAGCTTTCTCCCATGCCCATAATTCCACCAGTGCAGGCTTGAATCCCCACTGCTTTCAAGTTCTGGATCGTCTCAACGCGATCGCGCCAGCTGTGGGTAGTCACAATTTCTGGGAAAAACCGCTCTGAGGTTTCTAAGTTGTGGTTGTAGCGAGTTACCCCAGCTTCTTTCAGGGCTTCGGCTTGTTCCGAGGTCACTTCTCCCAAAGCACAGCAAGGCTTAATGCTGGTTTCGGCAATAATCTCCCGTACGGTTTCCAGAATTTGTTCAAACTCTTTCGATTTAGGACTACTGTACTTTGGTCCACGTCCCTGACTCACTAGGCAAAAACGTTTGGCTCCAGCTGCTTGAGCTGCCTTAGCTTGAGCCATAATCTCTTGCTTAGACTTAAGACCATAAATCGGGGAATCAACGCCAGGATGGTGAGCCGACTGGGCACAGAAGCCACAGTTTTCTGAGCAGCCACCCGATTTGACATTGACGATACTACACAAATCCACCGTATTACCACAGCAGGCTTGGCGCACTTTGTCAGCTGCTTGGCACAGCAGCAATATATTATCCTGCCCTTCGAGTTTAGTCAGGGCTAAGGCTTGCTCTCTAGTAATGCGATCGCCTGCAATAATCCCCTCAGTTAGCTTTTGCAGCCACTCATTCACGGATGCTGGGGATGTTGAGCATTGTTCTGGTGTACTTGCTGGTGTAGTTGATAAATCTACAGATAGACCTACAGCAGTTGACAAAGGTGCTTGAACCACAGTATCTCCCACATATATCAGCTTTAAAGGCACCCCTCACTATACCACCTTAGAGTAATTTTGCTAGTGAACTCTACTACCCCAACTAAAAATTTAACCTTTTCTTAATTATAATTTAACCTAATGCTTAACCTACTCTTTATGGTGGAGCGGTACACTCCGGCTGTGACGCCTAAAAAAATCAAGCCAATTCCATGTTGTCTCAAAAGAATAATTTATTCTCAATAGCATTGATCACCTCCTTAGCCGTGGGGATTACCTCCTGTGGTGGTTCAACCCCTACAGCTCAAGTTAAGGTAGATGGTTCCAGCACCGTATTTCCTATCTCTGAGGCCATGGCGGAAGAGTTCCAGAAAGCCAATCCCGGAATCCAAGTTACCGTCGGTGTCTCTGGTACTGGTGGTGGATTCAAGAAATTTTGTGCTGGAGAAACCGATATTTCCAACGGCTCCCGTCCGATCAAAGAATCAGAAATAGAGCTTTGCAAGAAGGGAGGAATTGAGTACATCGAATTGCCCATCGCCTTTGATGGACTCTCTGTAGTAGTTAACAAAGACAATAACTTTGCTAGTTGCCTAAAAACTGCTGAACTTAAAAAAATCTGGGAACCAGCAGCTCAAGGCAAAATCAACAACTGGAATCAAGTTCGTCCTGGTTTCCCCAATCAAAAACTAGGACTTTATGGTCCAGGAACTGACTCCGGAACCTATGACTACTTTATGGAAAACATAGTTGGTAAAAAAGTTGGCTCTCGGGGCGACTATACCGCTAGTGAAGATGACAATTTGATTGTCCAAGGGGTATCTACTGATAAGGGTGGACTAGGCTTCTTTGGTTACGCCTACTACGAAGAAAACAAAGATAAACTCAAACTGTTACAGATTGATGGAGGAAGTGGTTGCGTTGCCCCTAGCACAGCAACTATTGCCGATGGGACTTACAAACCTCTATCTCGCCCAGAGTTTATCTACGTCAAGAAAGAGGCTGCAACTCGCCCTGAAGTTAAAGCGTTTGTAGACTATCAGTTGGCAGCAGCCAATTCCAAATTAATCTCAGAAGTTGGCTATGTTCCCATGCCAGAAGACATTATGATGTTGGTGAGAAAGCGTTTTAGCGATGGCACAGTTGGTACAGTCTTTGCTAATGCTCCTAAAGGCTCCAAAGTGAAAGATCTATTAGAGAAATAAAGAATAGTAAATGATGTCTTAAAGTGTGAATGATGAAGTCTGAATGATGAACGGTGGAAAGAAAAAAGTTGCTAAGTCACGCAGTCACCTTGATAGATATCAGCAGTACATCTATAAGTAGAATTATTTCATTTCTCACACTTGATTTATCACAATTGATTCCTCACACTTCAGACTTCATCCTTTACCCTTTATGCTTGGCACTGCATCCTAACCTAAGAGAACGCTATCAGGCGAACACACTTGATCCTTCACAGGTAATACTTTACTGATGACTATCACTCCGCCATCTTTTGAGTCATCAGACTCTGAGATGTTTCGACCAAACCGGCAGTTAAACAAGCGGGTAGAACTGGTAGTAAAAATAGTTTTTGCTACCTTTGCCTTTGTTTCTGTGGCAACTACCATCGGCATTGTTCTAACCTTAATATTTGAAACAGTAGCATTTTTCCAAGAAGTATCACTCTGGAAATTCCTGACTGATAAAGCATGGACTCCCTTGTTTGCTAATCCCCAGTTTGGCATTTTTGTGCTGATTAGTGCGACCTTCCTGACCTCTGTAATCGCCCTGATGGTGGCATTACCCCTGGGATTGCTTGCAGCTATCTACTTGAGTGAATATGCATCTAGTGGTATCCGTCGCTGGCTCAAACCTGCCCTAGAAATATTAGCAGGGGTTCCTACGGTAGTATTTGGTTACTTCGCTCTGATGGTAGTTAGCCCCTTCTTAAGAGATTGTATTGGTCTTATTAATTGGGGTATAGCATTTATTGGTCGGCTTATACCTATTCCCGAGTCATTTGCTATTCCAGAGTTACAAGGATTCAATGCCTTAAGCGCTGGGATTGTTTTAGGAATAGCCATTATTCCTATGATAGCTTCCCTCAGTGAAGATGCCATCTATGCTGTACCCAATAGTTTAAGACAAGGTGCTTATGCCTTGGGGGCAACTAAACGAGAAACCATTATCGGAGTAGTAATACCAGCAGCATTATCTGGAATTGTTGCTTCCTTCGTACTAGCGGTTTCCCGTGCTGTGGGTGAAACCATGATTGTTAGCATTGCTGCTGGTCAAAATCCCACCTTGGGACTAAATCCCCTAGTACCAGTGATGACCATGACAGCCTATATCGTTCAGGTGAGCATGGGAGATACACCAGCAGGTTCCCTAGCCTACAAAACTATTTTTTCTGTAGGTATGACCCTGTTCTTACTGACCTTAGCCCTAAATATCTTTAGCTTTTGGTTTGTCCGTCGCTTCCGGGAGAAATACGACTAATGGCACAAGACCTAAAACCTCTAGGAGACGATTCCCCAGGTTACTTCAACCTCGCGCTACCCAAGCGTTATAACTTTGATAAAATCTTCGCCTTTGCTGCCTGGCTTGCCATCTTTTTTGGGCTAGCCATACTCGCAGTATTGCTGATTGAAGTTTTTAGGGATGGTCTGCCCCGGCTCGATTGGCAATTTATCACCAGTCCTCCCTCCCGTAAACCAGACCAAGCTGGTATTTTTCCTCCCTTAATCGGTAGTGTGTGGCTGTTGGTGATAACAGCAATGGTCTCTTTTCCCTTGGGAGTAGGGGCAGGGATTTTCTTAGAAGAATATGCCACTGACAACCTATTGACCCAGATTATTGAAATCAACATCGCTAACCTAGCTGCTGTACCTTCAATTATTTACGGCTTATTGGGTTTACAAGTATTTGTCCGGTGGTTGGCTCCCATTACTAATGGTAGGAGCATACTAACTGGTGCCCTAACCCTGTCGTTGTTAATTCTGCCCATCATTATTGTTGCCACCCGTGAAAGTCTACGGGCAATTCCCAATAGTTTGCGTCAAGCGGGTTATGCCTTAGGAGCAACTCGCTGGCAAGTGATTCGAGAGCATATTTTTCCTCTCGCTTTACCTGGTATCCTGACAGGAACCATTTTGGCACTGTCAAGGGCAATTGGGGAAACTGCTCCTTTAATCACTATCGGAGCCTTGAGCTTTATTACCAGGCCGCCCATGAACCCACAAGATCCATTTACTGCATTGCCAATTCAAGTTTACAACTGGATCTCCCGTCCCCAAGAAGCCTTTCACACTAACGCGGCAGCGGGAATTGTGATGTTGATGATAGTGCTGTTGGTGATGAATGCCGGAGCAATTTTCCTGCGCAATAAATTCCAAACCAATAGATAGCAAGTCACCTGCACCAGTAGTAAAATACCGATTAAAAGGCATAGATTTTTTTTCAGTTTGGATTTAAAACGTTGACAATTACACAGAGTATTTAAAGATGAATTACAACCAAGTTATGGACTACACCACTTCGTCTGTAGAAGTAGAAGTTCCGGTTTTACGGGCTGAAAAAGTTTCCGTCTACTATGGATTATTTTTAGCAGTCAAAGATGTCTATTTAGATATTCCCAAAAACCAAGTTACCGCGTTTATCGGACCGTCCGGTTGTGGAAAAAGCACCTTGTTGCGGTGTTTTAATCGCTTAAACGACCTGATTCCTGGAGCACGGGTAACAGGTAGAATTACCTTCCATGGTGAAAATCTTTATGATAAAAAGTTTGACAACAGCATTGAAGAAGTACGTCGCCGCATTGGGATGGTATTCCAAAAGCCAAACCCTTTTCCCAAATCCATTTATGAAAATATTGCCTTCGGAGCCCGGATTAATGGCTATCAAGGGGATATGGATGAATTAGTGGAGCGCAGTCTTCAACAAGCTGCCCTCTGGGATGAAGTCAAAGATAAACTAAGACAGAGTGGTCTGTCTCTATCTGGTGGTCAACAACAGCGTTTGTGTATTGCTCGCGCCTTAGCCATTAAGCCAGAAGTGTTGTTGATGGATGAACCCTGCTCCGCTCTTGACCCGATCTCCACCCTGAAAGTGGAAGAACTAATGCACGAGCTGAAAGCAAAATACACCATTGTTATCGTTACCCACAACATGCAACAAGCTACCCGAGTAGCAGACATGACCGCTTTCTATAACGCTAGGGCAACGGAAACAGGTGGCAAACAAGGCTATTTAGTAGAGTTCAATAAAACTGAAGTCATCTTCCAAAATCCTCAGCAGGAAGCCACTAGGGACTATGTGAGTGGGCGTTTCGGCTAAATCCCCCCAAAATTTTTCCCTAACATGCAACTAAACCTTGTGTTTTAAACTCAACTCATGGGAGATTTGATCTGATACTAGACATGCCACGGCAACACGCCCGTGGGATTTTTTTTTCTGATGGGGATGATCCCCCCAGTACCAATTCAAGATAGGATCAAATCTGATTATAAAATTGGATTTGTTGTCAATGATGCGAATAAAGCGCTACTTATCAGGTTTTATTGCCCTGGTACTGGTTATGGTTATCGGTTTAACTGGTTGTGCCTCAAGTGGTACAGGCTTAACAGGAGATTACCGTCAGGATACAATAATTGCTCTACAAGAATTAAGACAAGCCCTTGAATTACCAGAAGATTCACCAGATAAGACGGCAATTCGTGAAAAAGCAACTCTACTGATGAATGACTATGCTTCGCGCTACCGCAGAGATAGAGCTGTGTCTACCCTTAATTCCTTTACTACCATGCGAACTGCTGTCAATTCCTTGGCTGGTTACTACAGTTCCTATCCCAATCGCCCTTTACCGAAAAAGGTGAAGGATCGTCTAGAGCAGGAATTTTCCCAAGTAGAGCGTTCTCTCAAACGAGGCGCTTAAGCTGTCGATACCTCGCCTATTGTAGGCGAGGCATAACCTGGGTTAACAAAAAAACTGCGAGTAGAAACCTGTCCTATCTTCAGGTTTCTTGAGAAAATCCTAGGTAAGGGAGGGGTCGATTATCGATGATATCAAAGTTTTGGCCAATTTTTTGATCTGCTCTCGCCCTAACTCTCATCATAAGTAAGAATTTTCCGGAACAGTAGGTAACAGAGCTGAAAACAGTTAAAGATAATGCCAGCCGAAGCGCGGTTAGGGGTTAGAGAGATTATTATAGGGTTTATGGCTACTACTAGGGTAATGGTTCACTAATAATCAACAATAATCAAAGTTGACAAATTTAGCGATGCAGAGGTACGACCCGTGGCGAATTTAATTCTTAACGCGGAAAACGCACCATTACGGTCTTGGGGGTTTCCCCCACTCGCGCTTTGCATCAAGACAATGATATATGCATCAAATAAAACGATATAGATTTACCTATAGATTTACTTATAGATTTACCTATTCTCCCTGCCTTGGTGTTTCCCTTTCTATCCCTAAACTATATAATAACAAGCTAAAGCTAATTTTATAAAAAATCATACTTAAAAACCCCTGTGCAGTAGCGGCGGGGATGAAAGCGATGCAGCGCGGTCTTGGGGAGGCAGCGCCGCCAAAGGGGGTCTCCCCCAT
>NZ_CEYLVT010000301.1:0-7560 GCF_982860115.1 Moorena sp. | reverse complement strand
ATAAAATTCATGCATCCAGTTGATTACATCATTGTTACTATTTACCTGATTTGCATAGTCGTTTTTGGGGTTATTCTTCAACGGAAAGCATCTGAGGGTATAGAATCTTACTTTTTGGGAAATCGCAATCTGCCCTGGTGGGTTTTGGGTGCTTCTGGAATGGCTTCCAATACTGACCTGGCTGGCACGATGGTGATCAGCGCCTTAATTTATGCTCTGGGAACGAAGGGATTTTTCATCGAGATCCGGGGTGGCGTTGTGTTAATTATGGCTATTTTTATGATATTCATGGGCAAGTGGAACCGACGGGCAAAGGTGATGACTTTGGCGGAATGGATGCACTTGCGCTTCGGCTCAGGAAGGGAAGGCAATACGGCTCGGATCATCAGTGCTGTTGCTAATATTATCTTTGCTATTGGCTCAATGAGTTACTTTTCGGTTGGGGGGGGCAAATTCCTGGGGGAATTTCTGGGTATTGATGACCGCTATGCTTCGATATTTTTGATTTTGCTCGCCCTGGTATATACGGCTGTTAGCGGTTTTTATGGGGTAGTATGGACGGATGTATTTCAAGGTATTTTGATTTTTATTGCGATTATCTATATTTGTGCGATCGCATTCTCTACGGCAACTATTCCGGATACCTTCTCGGTCTCGATTCCTGGGGCTGAGCAATTGCAAACTTGGAATTTCGCGGAGTGGAGCAGTATCTCACCCCCAATCGCAGTTGATTTACCGGGAGACTATGCCATCTTCAATTTGTTCGGTGGGGTGATTTTATTCTATCTGTTCAAAGAAATTATGGTAGGCTTTGGCGGCGGGGGTGGCTATATGATCCAACGCTATTTTGCCGCAAAAAGCGATCGCGAAGCTGGGTTACTGTCCCTATTTTGGATAATCTTGCTTTCTTTTCGTTGGCCCTTGGTTACAGCCTTTGCAGTATTGGGTATCCATTACGGAACCACTAAAGCAGTAATTGCTGACCCTGAACTTATCTTACCAACGGTGATCGCAGAATATGTGCCAGTAGGGATAAAAGGGTTGCTGATCGCTTGTTTTATTGCAGCAGCTATGTCTACCTTTGACTCAATCATCAATGCTAGTGCTGCTTACTGGGTTAAGGATATTTATCAAGCTTATATCAATCCCCAAGCCTCTAGCCAACAACTGATTGTTCAAAGCCGCTGGGCATCAATTGTAATTGTAGTGGTGGGATTGCTATTTAGTTTCAATATCACCAATATCAATGACATTTGGGGATGGCTAACCCTGGGACTAGGTGCTGGACTGTCTATTCCTCTGGTGTTGAGATGGTACTGGTGGCGCTTTAATGGATATGGATTTGCCCTTGGGACAGTGGCGGGGATGGTAGCGGCTATTTTAACTAAGGCAATAGTAATACCCAATTTAAATTACGCTCAATTTCAGGAATATGCCCTGTTTCTCATTCCCAGCATTTGCTCATTACTAGGATGTATCCTAGGAACATTTTTAACTGAGCCAACTGACCGGGAGGTAATGGATAATTTTTATCGAGTCACTCGACCGTTTGGATTTTGGGGAGTAATCCGTCAAAACCTCCCAGCTAATAGTCAGGCAAAAATCAGGAACGAAAATCGGCGCGATATTCTCTCTACATTGATCGGGATTCCTTGGCAGATAGTTTTGTTTTTAATGGGAATCATGTTAATGATGAAACGTTGGGATAATTTTGGTATCCTGTTGTTTTTATTTATTATCCTATCTATTTGTTTGTACTTTAATTGGTTTAGACACCTGTCAAAAGAGGTGAGACTAGAGTGAAGTTTTAAAGTATAACAAAGGGAATAGGGAATAGGGAATA
This sequence comes from Moorena sp., assembly GCF_982860115.1. NCBI lineage: Bacteria > Bacillati > Cyanobacteriota > Cyanophyceae > Coleofasciculales > Coleofasciculaceae > Moorena > Moorena sp. The sequence continues at coordinate 5,717 of NZ_CEYLVT010000301.1, read as the reverse complement.
GGGAATAGGGAATAGGGAATAGGGAACAGGGAACAGGGAACAGTAGGAAAGACCGCGCTGCATCACTACTCCCGACTCCCGACTCCCGACTCCCGACTCCCGATTCCCGACTCCCGACTCCCGACTCCCGAAACAACCGGAGATGATATCACAGGACAAAGAAAAGTCCAACACCCAAAATAATTGCTCCAACTGCAACAATCAATGACCAGAAACGATGGTAGCTGTTGACAGTGGTGTTATTACTTTCCAACTGGATCAAGTCTAGCCAAGGGGCAATTCCTCTGCGGAACCAGCCAACTACATTGACTTCGGAGCCAATTAAGTTCTGCACCTTACTGCTACCAAAGAAGAAGTTACCGATTGGACCAAAGCGAGAAGCATAGCGCGTATAAATCATCCCACTGCGGTCTTGAAGCTTGAGATCGGAACCAAATTTATAGCCAGCATCGCCGCGACCAATTAATTCACCTTGGAGTTTCACGGGACGACCACGCAAAGGACTGGCGTAGGGGTCACACATTAAGGTGAAGATATCCGATTTAGACGATTGCTTGAAATCTGGGTACATCACCAGGGTCTTAATTAAGGTTCCCACAGCAAAACCAAAGAGCATAAAGCTTGGCAATACTGTTACTTGAGCAGTCCAACTCAAGACGATAGAAGCAATTATTAAACCAGTAATACTACCAATGAACTGAGCATTGAACAATACAATATCCACGGCAAAATTACCATAGAGCTTTTTCTTACTGAGCTGATTGCCTTCTCGGACTACAGTAGCCATATCAAATTCAGTCTCTAAGTCCATTTGCTCAGCATAAGTAGTTAAAGCGCGGACTCGTTTACCGGTTAGAGGATGAGTAGAATTCAACTCCATCCACCAACCCCAGGGGTTAAAGATATCCCAGAGAAAGACTTGCCCGACTTTCTGGGAGTCTGAGGCGATACGATAAGCCGTACCGGTAGAAGCAGCCGCTTTGTGGTCGTAAATCCCGAGGCTGCGGGTTCCTTCAATCAATTTACTGGGTTCTTTTGCTCGTTGCCCTTCTTCGACGATACCGTAGGCAATCTTCACCAACGCTCGTGATAGAGCATTTGGGTTACCGGTAGTTTCAGCAGCAAAGTGATCAGCATAGTATTCTCGGGTTCGGGATAAGTACAGCACCAAGTAAGTGCCGATAATGTAAAACACATAAGCTACCATTGCTGCTGTTTGAGCAGCATCTTTGCCTTTACTGCTACCACCGCCGCGACTGATCCGTCTGGCGAAAGAATAGATCAGGTAGGTGATTTGTACTAACGTCGCCGCTAAGGTCATTACGGCAAAGTCCCAGTGGACAATATGCCCCAATTCATGAGCATAAACTGTGGCGATTTCATCATCATCGAGGTAAGTAAATAAACCCTGACTAACGACTAAACGAGCGCTGTTTGGTAGAGAACCATAGGTAAACGCGGTGGGATTTTGGTCGTCAATAATACCCAATCGAGGTTGTTTGAGATTTTTTTCTTGACAAACCCGCTCAATCACTTCTGCGCTTTCAGGACTATAGCGCTGGATATCTGCTAGGGTTACCCAACGGGTTTGGTAAAGCCACCGTTGGGTTAAGTCCATGATCCAGGGAGAGATGAAAAAGGCAGCAACATTAAAAATTAGGGTGATGGCAACTGCGATGATTAACCCAGTAACAGGATTGTTACTATTAAGGATTAGCAGCAAACTCAGAGCTAATACTAATACCATCCCAAATAGTAAAGAGATGGTAACACCAGAGGCAAGGGCAAGATTACCGGCAATGCCTTTCATGGCTAACCTTATGCCAGTTTGCGCCACTCTTCCGGCTTTGTGACGGGATTTTGACACGGCTTTCGCTGTTGTTTTTGTTGGGGTTGTTTTTGTTGATTTTGAAGTGAGGGTGGTCAGACATTTTTTTGCCCAATTGCTGACCTGGGAATTTGGGTGATTTTCTAACTTCCGACAGAGGGCGATCGCTTTTTTGTTCTCACCATTACCGCTATAGGCTTTCACCAGAGCGGCTTGGGCTTGACTATACTCTTGAGAATGGTGATTGGAAGAATTTTGGCAATACTGGCAATAGTCTTCTAGCCATTGCACCGCCTCTGCATAACGTTTTTGTTTGAGAGCATTTAATCCATTTTCTAGTGACATCGGCGTCTTATGATCATCTCCTAGTTCACTCGGGTCCTACACTTCTATGAACTGTCTATGAACTGTCATTGAAGGTAGTCTGGCCTTTTTTGGGCTTATATAAACTATTCCCATCTACGGAAAGAATTTCCTGATTTAGACGGATTTCGGAAATATAAATTTACTAGAGTTAAGGGAAAATGAGAGGACAATAAATAGCGATCGCATTTCCCCATAACAGCAGTAACCTCTAGTAAGTAATCAGGGCTAGGTAATGAAGTTATGAAACCGTTTTACATAACTTCATACTTTAGGGGCATACTTGAATGGCTATTACTCTATAGCTTTTGTGATCTGCTTTTGTTGCAAATTGCCATGAATGGCTAGCCAAATGCAGGGTGGCTCAGCACTGGTATATTCAACTCGATGCTTTTGATGAGCTTTAATAAATAGATAATCTCCTGCTTTGAGCTTGACACTGGAACCGTCAAGGTAGGCAAGGGTTGCTTGCCCTTGTAAGAGGATTACCCATTCATCTTGGTCTTGGTCATACCACTCTCCGGTTGGTGTCGTTTGTCCAGTGGAGATGATGCGCTCGATTAATAGGCTCTCGGTAGATATCAACGGTTCAAACAGTTCTTCGGTAGGAAGTTCAGGAGGTAAGTTGAAAATGTTAGCTATCTCTTCAGTGTTCATAGATCACCTTATGAATCAAGTTCAATGGAGACAACGACCTGTCCGTGATCAGATTGCCAAGTCTCAATTTTCTCGTCACTCAAGGTTTCGTCGATTAGATGATCATTGAAAAGGGAGACATACCCAACTCTGCCAATACGTTTGGGATTTTGAACCACGAATTCCTGACTGACCAGGATGTGATCTAGGCTCTCGTGGTGGCCATTATGGATGTGGGTATAGTAGAAGTCACCATAGTTTTGTCGAGCTTGAATGTCTTTGACGTAATACAACAACACATCCCAGATCATCTGCTTTTGCTGAAACCAGAGTTTTCTCAAAGGGGGCTCTCCAGAAACGATTTGAGAAGTTATAGCCACACCACTATCATTGACATCACCCATCACTATTACCGGATGATCCCTGTGCTGCAGCTTATCCATCAAAATTACCCGCAAAGCTGTTGCTTCAGCTGCTCGGAGAATTAGAGATCTCGCTTGTCCTTTGGCTTGTTCAATCGGGTCGTTGCGGTCTACTCCATCTGGGATAATCGGACGCTTGGACTTGAGGTGAATTACAAAAACTGTACAATCAATCGTGTCACTCAGCTTGAGATGTGCTTCTAACACTGGTCGAGAAAAACGCTTGAGTGGGATGTCTGTTCCTTCGATATCCAGGCATGCCGTAGTGGGAAAATCTTTGATGACGTTGTATTCAAGCACTGGAAACCTGGAGGTCAGGGCAACAACTGGACTTTTACCGGTAGGCTTTGCGAACACAGTGGTGGCATTATCATAAATTTGACTCTGAGCCAGTGCTTGTTGGAGAGCTTCTTGATGAAATACCTCTTGAAAGCCAACAATGTCAGCTTTCATCTTCTTCAGTTGTTCAGCGATCCAGGTGGTCTTAAGGGCGTACTCTGTTTGGGTATATATCTTCTTTCTATAGTATAGGACATCTGGTAGTACTAAGTTGCATAGGTTAAAGGTTCCAACTTTGAAACGGTTTCGATGCATGATTTTTGTTTGTGCTGAGAGCTATTTCTCTAGCTTGGCATTTCCCCAACTAGAATCTGTGATTTAGTTGGGGAAGCTTCAATGCTATAACCAACACTCCTCAAGGTGAGAGAATAAATTAATCCTCATCCTCCAAATCGATAATACTCCCAAATTCATGCCATCACGACCAACCAGAGTTGGCAGGTGACCCACTGGAGCCCAGATTACGGAAAATGTCAGGTCTTCATAATTTCTCCATCGTCTTCTGAGGTGCAATCCTTTCCGCTCTCGCCATCCCACACGATGACCAAATTGTTGATAAAGCTGAGTTTGATACGCTAATAGGTTAGGGAAATAATTACTGCGGGAAATACTGTTGGGGTTGTAATAGGAACTTAAAACATACAAGCTTCGGTTGAATTCCAGTTTATCAACGTTATTATCGTCACTATCAAGTTTTCCGCCAAGCTTCTCCCAAATTTCTTTTTGCAAACTGAAGCCGAATTGCCCACTGCTATACTTTAGCCAAAGCCGCTCAATGGTGTGTAGATCGGTGCAGGGAAAATTCTTGATTGACTTAGGATCGAGATTGTTGTCTTCATCTCGATCAACTGCTTTGACCATTAGAGCAAACGTTTCCTGATCCGCTTCTTTCCATTTACCGGCTCTTAGTAAATATCGCAAGTTAGAGTAGTCTATGCCTTGATCAGAAATGAGTTGGTCAGGTTGGTGTAGGTCAACAGTTATCCCCAACTCTTGGTTTTTTTTATTTAAGGTATATTGAACAATTTCAGGAATCTTACCATACCGTTCATAGTTTTCCACAATTTTGCGATACTTGGCTTCGATTTTGCGATACTCACTATCTGGATCATGGTTGGGGTCTTGATTCATTAAAATAGTCAGTAAAATATCCAACCCTTTATTATCGAGAAGCAGGGCTGGCTCGATCTCGGGCTTAATAGTCTGGACTTTTTCGGTGGCATAGTTATGTAATTCACGAATATAGATTAAGCCAGCCCCATCTCGGTCTGCTGCACCAGTTTCAATGCCTTCGACTAAGTACTGGGTGTAAAGGGAACAATCAGCTGGTTCCTGTTCACAAGAGGTTTGTGTCGTTGTGGAGGAGGTGAGAACTGCTCGCCCTGGAGCACTGAGTTCTTCCTTGAGATTGACACTCACAGGTTCTGTCAGCCAACCGTCAGCGGAAGCACTAGCTAAAGCACTATAGTAATCACACTCAAGAATTACTATTTGTTGCTGAGCATCACTACGACTCAATTGCTGGTGTAAAAAAGCAGCGGGTAATGCAGTACCTTCAAGGTTATCTTTAGTCGTGATGCTAGTTGTTAAATAGAGTTTACCATCCTGATTAATAATTCCTTTTCCAGAGAAAAAAACTAGGGCTAAGTCATTGACACCACATTGGTCAACTAGGTTATGAATTCCCTGTTTTAGGGTTTCCAGATTGGGATTGAGCAGCAACTCTACCCGATTAAAATCCCCTAGGGTTTTTTCTTGCAAAACTCGCTGCATTGCTTCTACATCATGGGATGCAGCTTGATTGGTAGTTAAACCTTCTGCATACTGATCAACCCCGATCAGCAGTGCTACTTTCTTAGCCATTTACTTTTTCACATTTTGCCATCTCTTATCTTCTTATAGCATTTATAAAATAGGTGAGTTACACAAGTTTTTGATTTTAGGGAATCGGGAATCGGGAATCGGGAATCGGGAATCGGGAATCGGGAATCGGGAATCGGGAAAAAATCTTGTGTACCTCATCAAGAGGAGAACTGCTATATAATAATTAAGGAGTGATTAGATTTTCAGAGCGTTCCTACTCCCTACTCCCTACTCCCTACTCCCTACTCCCTACTCCCTACTCCCTA
>NZ_CEYLVT010000300.1:0-7584 GCF_982860115.1 Moorena sp. | reverse complement strand
CCCGATTCCCGATTCCCGATTCCCGATTCCCGATTCCCGATTCCCTGTTCCCTAAAATTCCAAAATTAAATCAAGGTAACCAAAAATTAGTGAATAACGTCTGACCAAACTCTCGTACAGTTTTATTAATAGTCCGTGTCACCTGAATATGAAATTCATCAGCATCAACAGGAATAATCTTGGCCAGATTCCCCTGTCTAAAGCGCCTAATCACCAAATTGGCTGCCTCTAAACCGGTAACATACGCTTTTTCCTGAGACCAAGAACCGTGGCGAGTGACAATCCAATCCCCGCTCATAAATACATTGTCAATACTAGTGGTTCGCTGCATCATATACTGATAGCTACCGGGAGCAAAGTGAGTCACCCCTTGGGGTACTCGAATCACAGTACTGTCAATCAGATTTGCCTCTCTAAAACCAGAAACACAGGTGCCTAAGTCACGCTGAACTTTCTGGATAATCTGCTGATCACTCAGGGGTAGCAACTGGTTAGCATGGTAAAAGTCTACTTCAATCACGCTACCAGATTCATCCCGGTACTCATCGTGCAAAGCATTAAGGTCAAAAAATGTCCAACCCGTGGTGGCATCAAAGCCAAAACAAGCATTAGAGGGATGGCGAATCTCAACTTTGCGGTCAAACCATAGCCTAGTTGATAGCACATCAATTGCCCCTAAATTCATCAGGTTGCGGAATTCCTTGCGGCTTTGGAGCATGGTGCTACTCTGAAGGATTTTCTTCATACCATTGATACTGACAGCAAAAATCACCGCGTCAGCCTCAAAGCATTCATCACCACACATCACCCCTTTGGCCTTGCCTGTGTGGTCTATAATAATGTCATTGACCCGTTTATTGGTAAGTACCTTTCCCCCGGCTTTCTCAATCTGTTCCACCCAGGGTTTAAATATCATTTGTGCTACCGTTCCTCGGCACCAGACCACATCAAAGTCCGGTTGGTGAGCCAAAATGAAGTAATACAGCATTCCTAGGGCGGCTGCGGCTGAACATTGCTCTCCTGGAGCAAATAAACCAACTAACAGCATTGGCTCAAAGGAATCCTTGTAGAGTCGTGCCGAAACCCCAAACTGTTTAAATAATTCACGGGCGGTTACCGAGTCATACCTAGTCCACGCCTGGTGGGAATTATCGAAGTCAATAACGGCATAGAGCAGGGGTAAGGCAGAGAGTCGATCAATCAGGGGTAAGCGTTTGAAGTCGGGGTAGAGGAAGGTTCCTAGAGGGGTGGGAAGTCGTGGTTCATTTTGAAAGATCGGGGATTCGACTTCTAATCCAGCAGGGGAATACTGAGAAGAACGGGTAAAAGGAGTGAAAGGATTGAGTTGGAGTTCCTTTACCAGGTTGAAAATGTTGTGATAGGGATACCAAAAACCATGAATTCCCCCTTCTACAGAACGTCCACCCGCTGTTTTCCATCCTGACACTAAACCACCGGGATAGGAACTTGCTTCTAGGAGAGTGACATCGTAACCTTGTTTGGCTAAATGGTAAGTTGCGCCTAAGCCTGCCCATCCAGCACCGACTACAACTACTCGTTTTCTTTCTGAGAATTCTGACATTGACCTAAACTTGAGTCTATTGACAACTCTTTTCTCAGGATGACATAATTATGAAGTTATGTTAAGGTAATGCCGTGATCACTCATGGGATGCTCCTTTGGAGCCGCTACGGGAACCCATTCGGAAAATCCTCAATACAGCAGTGGCTATTACCCACCTATTTTCATTGAAGTTGGGAAAAACCTCGCTAAAAACCAGTACATTAGTCCTATTGAATCCAAAATATTGCCTTGCTTTGAGCAAGAAAAAAAGAAGCCGTTGCCCACGCGCCCTGGGTCGGTAAAGCGGAATCGCAATTAAAATTTCCAGCTTTCTAAAATCACAGAAGAAATAATCTCAGGATTATTGATAATATAGGCAGTTTGTTGACATTAATTGAAAGTCAATTATGATTGCTATACTATCTTTCCACTTTTATCTGTAGTTTTTGATACGGATTTAGATGAGCTTACCCTGGGTAAGCTGTTTGTTTTGGTAGTGTTATAAGATGCTGGCTGTTGAGTGTTCACCAGCAACAGTCAACAGTCAACAGTTAACAGTCAACAGTCAACCAATTAGTTTTATCAAAAGTTCATAGTTTGATTGGTCTTTCTTCTTTTAACCTTTACCAAACCTTTCTCTTGTATTTTTATGCTTGAAATAAGGATGGCTTTTAGCTGAAAGCTGATTAAGAATGGCTGATAGCAGCTCAAGTAGCGTGGCCATTCCCTTAGGGTGATCAAGGCTGAATGGTGAAAGCTTACTTAATAAGTTCAGTGGTAACAATTGAGCTCATGTCCGGTGGTTTTGGTAGTGTTCATCTTTGATGAGCTTTTTGGTAATAGGTAAGAGCTCTGGAATAATCTCAATTACCAAGTACTAATTACCAATTACCAATTACCAATTACTAATTACCAATTACTAATTACCAATTACACAAGCTTTACAATACCTAGGCTCCTGGACATCCTATGACTTCTAGCTATATAAATTTTTATAACTTACCGCCAATGTGGCAATACAGCTCAATAGTAATCGTGTTTGATTACTGGATGTCTACCTACTTAACTAGAACTCTGTAAAAGGCATTCCACAGTAATACCTTTGCTGAGTACTTTATTGATTAAATTTAGAGATGTATAGCCATGTTCAGAACCAACAAGCAAAGTACTAATCCATCCCTCTCAGAGGTAGCTGATCTCAATAGCAGTCTCACTCCGCCTGAGCCACTGCCCAAAAAACGTGTTGACTTACTAAAACCTGTGCGCCAATGGCTGGATCAAATAGAAATTACAGATCAAACCCTAGCTAGATTCCTCTCCAAAATTATTCCTGGTCAATGTCCCTTTGAGCGGGATTTAAAACTTTTCGGTCACTTAGTACTACACATCCCTCCCCTATGTAAGCTCAACCCTCTCTATGAGCAGTTAGCTAGCCTGCGTTTCCGGGCTCTGTGTTACCTAGTGGATCAGTGTGGGGAGGATATTCAATTTTACGCTTGAGAGGGGTATATAGCGCTACGCGCAAGTCAGCAAGGTTCTTGCGTCAGAAGTCAAAAGGACGCTACGACTAGGTTTTGAAGTTTATAAATGTCAAACATCTTAATGCGTAGTGCTATACCAACTTGTCAACAGGAATTCCACCCAAGCATCAACAGATGCTAACAGCAATAATCACTAATTTCGATAGTAGCTTTAAGTAGATTGAGTATACCCCAATTAAGTAAATACACAAAATTGAGTACACATTTCACAAAACTCAAAGGCTTACAATGTGAAGCTTACAGAGATTGGGAGTAGGTAATTAATTCTGCGATCGCTGCGAGGGTAGTTAGTAATCAGAACGTAAGCATTCAACCTAGCACATAAGCTAATCCCTGATAGCGATAGGCTGAATGCTTACCTCAAAACTACTAACTACTAATAACTCATTACAGGATACTAAAGCTAATCCCCTGGATTTATAGTTAAGGTGATTAGTCGCCACCCATCTTTGGTGCTAATAGCAGTTTGTGCAATAAGCTTAATCAGCTGTAGCTAGTTCTGTGCTGCCACGAACGCGACGACGGGTAAGGGTGTTGTATAGCATGATACCAATGGCTTTAATCAGATTACCCTCCAGTTCCTGGAACATCTTCATATTCATGCCAAAGGCAGCATTAGCTTCTTCCACAATCCGATCCGCTGTGGCATCATCAATGGGTAGCTCATCCATGGCTTGGCGATACTTAGTCTTGAATCCCTTCTCATCAGGGATTTGCTTGAATTCATAAAAAGCAGTACCTTGCCCATCTGATAAGTTCATCCCGCGCTGGGCAATCTTTTTGAGAATTTGTCCGCCAGATAAGTCCCCTAGATAGCGGGTGTAGGAGTGAGCAACCAATAATTCTGGTTCCTTCTCAGACATATCTTTAATTCTTTGCACATACTCTTTAGCCGCCACTGAAGGGACTACTTTATCTTGCCAGTTAGAACCGTAGTAATAGCATAGGTCTTGCTCTAGGGTCTTTTTCCGATTGAGCTCTTGGAAGTAGATTTTTGAAAGAATGGGGTGTTCCCGATGGCGCTCCATTTCCTCTTCCATGGCGGAATAGACGAAGTAAAGGTTGGAGACTAATTTCCGGTAGGAGGTTTTTTCAACGGTTCCTTTCAAAAAGCACTTGACAAAACCCACATTCTCTGCCATTGTATGGGATGTTTTTGTGCCTTCACGCAACTTGGTGGCTAAATTGGTACTCATTCTTTATTTTTCTTCCTAAAGTTGACGGTATTTGTATTACTACTTACAGACAAGGGAATATCTTTCCAAATTATTAGAGTAAACTGATTTAATGAAAAATTTTGTTAAGAATTCTTACGTAAACACGAGATCCTACCTCCCCCACCGTCAGAGAGCCAGTTCATAGATCCTTAAACTGATCAGTCTAACAATGGTTTGATCAGTACACAGAGGGGGGACGGGAGAAGTTGTATGCTAGATTCAAAGGCTCAACTGTCGCAACCATCCAAAAAGCTCTAGAAACTAGCAAGACTGTCTAAGTATTTAAGTAAAAATACTTAGACAGTCTCGTGAAAGGCGGTGCGACAATGCGCTGCCTGAAGCTCGCCAAGGGAACAGGCACCAAAAGAGTGGAAATTTGCTTCAGCATAGTGAGGCTGCCAATGCCTTGGCAATTTAATCAGATTTCTTCTAGCCCGGAATTCCCAGAGAGTTTATTCCTTGAATTGACGCAACACACTAAACGCCTGAGAACGCCACCCTTCTGGCAATAGGGACAACACCAAAGCAACCCAAGCTTTTGAGGGGGAGCAAGCTTTTCCTGACCAAACTAATTCACGTCCGGTTGATGTTTGTCCAATTTCAATCAGCCGCAATCCTAGTAGTAGCTTAGTTTCCGTCAGACGCGATCGCCTAACTGTCTCCAACATTTCTGACTCAAAGTTATAACTTTCTAGATAATGCAGTTTATCCTGTAAATAGGGAATTGCTCGACTAATCCCTTGCTGTTGGGCATGGAATCGATATTCCATTAACAATTCGGGTAAATAATAAGCTTTTTTGCCCGCAATAGCCAGCCGAACGAATAAATCATTATCTTCACAATTTTGGATGTTAGGACGCATAAATTCCACGTCTTTCAACGCCTGCATCCGAAATAACGTAGCGCCAATTTGAAAGCTCTGCTGAATAAAAACAACCTCAATTAAATTATCAACAATCCCTTCGATTAACTTAGTTCTTCCCCACTTATGAGAGTTTAATTTTGTAGCTGATTCATCCCTAGTATTATTAATAGTAATTACCCAATGATCTGTCCCGACAAAATCAATAGTATGGTCTGGCTCTAAGATAGCCGTTGTTTTGGCTAAAAATTCAGGTGTCAGCCGGTCATCATCATCAAATTTAATAAAATATTCCCCCAATGCCGCATCAAATCCAGAGCGCATATTATTACTTTTTCCAATATTTTTGGGGTGACGGATGTAGTTAATTCGGCTATCCTGATACTGGGACATTAACTCAGGAGTGTCATCAGTTGAACCATCATCACAGACAATTAATTCCCAGTCTTGATACGTTTGTTTAATAACACTGTCAATCGCATAAGGAAGTAAATTCACGCGATTGAATGTAGGAATACACACACTAACCTTGGGGACTCGTTGAATCATTGTATTGTTATAGATGAAACTATCAAGCCACTCAATTCATTTTTGTTGACATAAAATTATGCTCTTGGATGCCTGATATCAAGTCCGTTTACAACGAACTAGATATGACTTATAGCAATTTTTTACCTAACCTGAAGATATGATGAAAATTCTCATGCTATCTGCCACCTTTCCTTATCCCCCCACTAGGGGAGGAACTCAGGTACGGACATTTAATTTACTAAAACATCTTAAGTTAAGTCATGATATCACCATGATTACTCAACGTTCAGAAGATGTCACGGATCAGGAAGTGGAAAAACTCGGGAAATGGGTAGATGAATTGGTGGTTTTCCCCCAACCAAAGCCGTCTGATCCCTCAGGAGGCATCTGGGGCAAAGTAAAGCGATTTAGTAATTTTTTACGCCAAGGCATCCCCCCCAGTGTGCTACATCTCTACTCCCCGGACATTCAGCAATGGATGGATGAAGCTGTGGCGGCTGGACGGTTTGACATTATTACCTGTGAACATAGTGTAAATGAAATATATGTACGACCAGAATGGCGACAGCAGCTGGGAACGGTGGTGAATATTCACAGTTCTGTGTATGGTACCTTCCGTAATCAGTTGGAAACAGGAACCTCGGAAAATCAGCTCAGAGACCAGTTAAATTTACCCCTGTTGCGCCGCTATGAGGAACGATACTGTGCCAAATTTACTGGCCTTGTGGTCACAACACCGGAGGATCAAAGCCAGATAGCTGCCTACAAGCCATCGGGTAAAATTGTGGTGATTCCAAATGGGGTGGATTTGACTCAATTTCCCCAACGCACTGCTGACCCAGGGGGACATCGCATCATTTTTATTGGAGCTATGGATAACCGAGCCAACATTGATGCTGTAAGCTTTTTCAGCTTGGAGGTCTTTCCAGCCATTAAAGAACGCTATGGAGATGCTACGCTAGACCTGGTCGGAGCAAGACCAGTACCTGCAGTGTTGGAGTTGGCAGCATTGTCGGGAATTACGGTCACCGGTCGTGTGCCATCAATGGTAGAGTATCTCCATCAAGCAACTATCTGTGTGGTACCGATGCGGACTGGCTTTGGCATTAAAAACAAGACCCTGGAAGCAATGGCGGCTGGGGTACCTGTAGTGGGAAGCGATCGCGGTTTGGAGGGACTGGCGGTTGATGGTGCCAATACACCTCTGCGAGCATTGCGGGCAAATCATGTTAAGGAGTATATTAGTGCCATCACTCGTTTGTTTGAAGACCCACAGCTGCGAGCAAAGTTGTCCCAAAACGGGCGCTCATTGATCGAGGATGAATACACCTGGGATCGGGCTGGTCAATCCTACGAACAAGCCCTAGCTCAGTCAGTGCTTAGGAGTTAGTGGCATATGTTCATCTAAAAACGTCCGAGAGTAGGAAAACTCCGTGACGGTGGCAAACCCCTCTAAATCACCGTCACTGGAAGTCATAGAGAGATTAGGCTAGGTGGTGTTGGGAAATCGGTAAATTTGAATTTTTAACTATATTTTCTAGAGGAAAATTCACAATTGTATAAATGTATTGGCATGAAGATATAATACATTTATACTGTCCGATTTTTTCGGTAGTGTTCTTTGTCGTTGTTTTTTGGGTTTTGGGTAATAGGTAATCGGGAATTACTCTGCAGTAATCAGAATTATCAAAAACCCCAACCTTGGCAATATCGATTATCACGTATTTTATACAATAAGAAGTTGGAGTAAATTAAAATTACGAAATGTTAATAAAAGTTTAGATTTTTTTTTAATAGTATAAAGAAATTAATCCTTGTCTTGATGCAGTCGCTCATGGGGGAAACCCCCTTTGGCGGCGCTGCATCGCT
>NZ_CEYLVT010000299.1:0-7648 GCF_982860115.1 Moorena sp. | reverse complement strand
TTGCGGGTATGAATATGAACTTTTCGAGGTTCGTCCGGCTTGTGTGCGCCTTCATATATTTATATTAAGCAATATCGTAAGTTTTGTAAAGGGGTTTGCGAGTAAATACCCGTGAGCTTATTAAATAATGTAAATAAGTAAATCTTATATTAAATAAGTATTGACAAAAAGGAAGTAATGTGGATAGGTAAAACAAAAATAGGCACACAAAAATAGCGATCGCGCTTGTGCGATTGACCTTTGGTCACGCTACGCGATCGCTACTCAGACTTCCCTCATTACCCTGACGGGGTGACAAACAGCCTTAAAAGCTTTACGGGGTATGGGGTGTGGGGTGATGGGTGTAGGGGAAGATTTTGAGCTGGCGGAGTTGCGACGGGACGGTTAAATCAGGTCTCGGATCGATTGTTATCCCACCGGCTCACTCCAAATTCCCTGTCTTGATGCAATAGCGAGTGGGGGAAACCCCCGCGTGAAGGTAATGGTGCGCTTTCCGTAGGCGAATTAAATTCGCCACGGGTCGCACCTCTGCATCGCTTTTATTTTTCCCACACCCTACCCCCCACACCCCACACCCTGTTTAGTTTTTAGCCTTGTTGTTACCCCCTGAGCTCATTACCCTCTCCCTAGGGTTACACTAACGGATGACCACTATACCGATAGGGTTTGATCGGGTTTTTCCGATGAATGATCAAACCACCCGATTATTTTCAATGCACTGGGAATACCACTCAAAACTAGCTTTAGGAATACGCTGTTGAGTTGGGTAATCAATATAAGTAATGCCAAAGCGCCGATCATATCCCCAAGACCACTCAAAGTTATCCATCATACTCCAGAGGAAATAACCATTAAGAGGATACCCTTCACTAACAGCGCGATGGGCTGCTTTGAGGTACTCTCGGAGGTACATAATCCTGTCGGTATCAATCACCTCACCCCTACCATTCAATTCATCCTGTGCCGCACAGCCATTCTCAGTGATAAACATCGGCAAATCTGAACGCCCCAGGGTTTCACTAACGTGACGAATGCCCCAATAAAGGGAATCTGGTAGGATATTCAGCCAAGGCATATCCATGCGAGGGTAGCCTTTGGGCAGACCAAGGAACTCGTAGCCCTGTGGATTGTCAGCAGCCCGGACATAGCTACCAGTGTAAATATTAAGACCAATCTGATCCAGAGGCTGATGAATGATTTGTAGGTCACATGGTCCGATGTCTGGGGCATTGTCTCCTAACACCTCAAGTAATTCAGGACTATAAGCACCAGTCAGAGCAGGGAGAATGATACCGCCATTTGGCCCACATAAAGGGAATGCCTTTTTTGCTGCTGCCACATTTATGGGTGACTCATTGATTGGCACCGTCACGGACAAGTTATCCACTAAGGCTATAGAACAGGGAACCCGGGAAGCACTACGGATTGCTTGACAGCCCAAACCATGAGCTAAAAGGGCATGATGGGAGGTTTGCCATATCTGTTTTATGGAGTTAACACGCCTACCAGGAGCATGGATCGGGTCGTGGTCAAACCCATAGGCTAAGTGAGTAAAACACATGATTTCGTTAATGGTCATCCAATTAGTAATGCGATCGCCTAATTGAGTGACCACAGCGGTAACATAATCCGCAAAGTCAAAGGCCATCTGGCGAGAAAGCCAAGACTTGTATTTGTCTTCTAGGGCTTGGGGAGAGTCCCAATGAAATAGAGTGGCATGGGGAGTAATGCCATGATCTAACAAGCAATCCACCAAGCGCTTATAGAAATCAACTCCTTCCTGATTGACTTTCCCAACCCCGTCAGGAATAATCCGAGGCCAAGCAATGCTAAAGCGATAATCCTTGATCCCTAGTTTTACCATCAGCTCTATATCTTGTTCGTAGCGATGGTAGTGGTCACAAGCAACCGTACCGGTATCACCGTTAAGTACTTTTCCAGGGGTAGCACTGAAGGTATCCCACACACTAGGTTTGCGTCCTCCTTCACTTACTGCTCCTTCAATCTGATAGGCAGAGGTGGCTACTCCCCATAAGAAGTTGTCTGGGAATTGGTAACTGATGCGATCGCCGTTAGTCATTAGTGCTTTGTTATTAAGACAGGGAGTTACGTACTAGATCATCCCACCTAAGTTCAGTGGTGGGACGAGTTAACCTATCCGCAATCAACGAAGAATCTTAACAGGAATGATAACTTTTGATCCACAGCTTCTCAGGAATTGGGTAGGTTCCCCAAAGGGGTTGCAACTCCCCTGCCACTGACCCGAAATCACTGATATATCAAGCCAGGTAGCTTAAGGCGGATCAATTTAACCGACTACCGGTAGCCCTTAAGAAGTCACTAACAACCCGGCTTTATGATCCAGATTCACAGACCTTTACCAAGATTTTTAATGAAAATTTAAGATTTTTGACATTTTCGGATATCGACAGGGATTTCGCCTAAGGTAGAAAGTGCCAAGTCATACTTCGGCTCTGGCTTTCAAGTCACCTGCTTATGCGGTTAAATTTTATGAGCATTTTGCCAAACTTTCTCCGTTCTTTGGTAATAACAATCCTTCTGAGCTTTATGGCTCCAGTGGCACTAGTTATTGGTTTACTGGCAGGTTTTGGTATAATAGGATACATTCCGGGCTTGACAGGGTTTGGTCTTACTGCCACAACTGAGCTATTGAAATTTCTGACTATTTTTGGTAATGGATCCCCAATTCAGGGAGTATTAGTGATTGCTTTTACCTGTAGCCTAGTTGGAGCATTATTTGACCTCTACGCCTGCGCCCGCTACCAAAACCTGAATGATAACTAAGTAGACTAGTAATCAAATTTGTTAAAATTCCCCTGAGGTATTGGGGATATGGTTGATATTGAAATTATCTATTATTTATATCTGTACGGGAATTATCCTAGCGGTTTAGGAAGGGAAGCTAATTCAAAGACCTTTTCGGCATTGGTAGATTGATAACAGTTAGCCGATCAATTTCTAGTTTTATCAGCGGAATTTTATGGATAACGATTAGGTAACGCCAAAATCGTTATCCATAAAATTTATAAAGATTGACAGGAAAATTTCTACTGGAAGATTTAACCTGTCAATCTTTTTGTGAGCCTTCAGCTCTATCAACAGCTCAGAGCCCAGAGTTGATCGCTTTTAGCGGAAGCTGAGGCCTTTGGCCACGCTTCGCGAACGCTTCATCGCGTAGCGTGGCCTTTTGGCCAAAGGCTTAGCCTTAATAAGCTGCCAGGCTACTCTTGGATGCCAAACTCGCCACAACTTTAACTCCAAATTCCTCTTCAAATACCGATTTTTTATAATCCAAATTCCACAGTTCTAAAGCACAATCATCATTAGCAAAAGCTGGCACTAGATATAGATGAAGTGCTTTATCATCGGAGCGATAATCCGACTTAACTTGCCGAATTGCAGCAATCTGTCTACGGTCTAAAGCAATAGCTAACCGTAACAAAGCACTAAGCTGACTCACCAACAGGCGATGCTCTTGATTCGCCAGATTATTGTAATTCTCATGCTTTTTCTTGGGAGGACTCTTGCGATGGTAACGAGCCAGATTAGCAATGATTTCAATTTCTGGCTCCAGAAAGCCCAACAGTTCAGCATTGCGAATTAAGTAATAAGAATGCTTGTGGTGGGCCGAATGACTAATATACACCCCACAATTGTGTAAAATTGCTGCTGCCCAAAGTAATTCCCGTGCCTGTGTTCCCCAATTGTGCAGTTTTCCTTGGGTTTGGTCAAATAAGCTCAGGGCAAAGTCAGCCACCCGCTGACTATAGTCCAGGTTGACCTGATATTTCCCAGCAACTGCGAGCACACTCCTTTCCCTGACCTCATCTTGGTAGCGTAGTCGGTCTTCAATCAAGCCATGGGTGAGCATCCAGTCAACGATTAAGCCTTCCCGGAGTGATTGTCCACAAATTATGAGCGACTCCATTCCCAGAAGCTTCATAGCTTCTAATAAAATAATTGCCCCAGCAACAATTATTTCTGAACGCCTCTCGGACATCTCTGGCAGGGTTGAGCGTTCAGCCAAACTCATAGCAGCTAAGCCCTTGAGCATTTTTTCCAAATCTTGACGACTGACCTCATACCCCGTTAGGGGATTAGGTAACATACCCAGATTCTCATAGGCGTGCATCTTGGCTAGGGTCTCAATAGTGCCAGATGTCCCCACTAAACGAGGCTGTTCACTGAGTTTCAGGTTAGCCTGGATGTCCTCAACAGCTCGCTCTAACATTCCCCTGACATAGGCTTGCAAATAGAGAAACTCACTTTGGCTGATCGGGTCTGTAGTGACAAACTCCTTTGTCAGACGAACGGCTCCTATCTTTGTGCTACTTAGGGAACGGGGGTTATGACGATCCCCGAGGATCAATTCCGTTGAACCACCACCAATATCAATAATGATATGGGGATGGTTGTTGAATTCCATAGCTGACAACACACCTAGGTAGATGCGTCGTGCTTCCTCCTGACCAGAAATTAGGTTGACCGATAAACCCAATTCTGTATATACCTGATGTAAAAAAGCCTGGCCATTTGGAGCTTCCCGCACAGCACTGGTTGCTACCGCAACTATGTTTTCAGCATTGAGGCTGGCTGCCATTTCCTTGCAGCGTTGTAGAGTTGCGATCGCTCTATTGATGGCTTCAGGGGTCAACTCACCGGTTCGGGGGTTGCAATTCCCTAACCTGACCGTGTCCTTTTCTTTACCAATAATCGTGAATGCCGGTAGTTTAGGGTCAATTCGCACCACCACCATGTGAATGGAATTGGTACCAATATCGATGGCAGCAATAATGCGCTCTTGCTCTTTGTCAGGAGTGGAAACATGTAGAAAAATGTCTTGGGTCAGTGAGTTAACCATATTGATGTATCCTGCTTACATATATCAGCCCGAAACCTATGAATAACGATATCTTTAAGGAGAATAACAAAAAATAGGCACTATCTCCTATTGTGAAATTCCTCTGATTCGAGGAAACAATCCGAAAAATTACCTACAAACAAAATTACTAACAAACGAGTCACCCCTGCTATGCTTACCCAGCCAAACCCCAATCCCATACCCACCTGGCTAGCCATTATGCGACTGTTGCGATGGGATAAGCCAACTGGACGATTGATTTTAATGGTGCCAGCACTGTGGGCAGTTTTTTTAGCAGCCCAAGGGAAACCACCGATTCCCCTGGTTGCGGTGATTATTCTTGGAACCTTAGCCACCAGTGCTGCTGGCTGTGTAATTAATGACGTTTGGGATCACAATATTGATTCCCAAGTGGCGCGAACTCGCTCACGCCCTTTGGCATCCAAAGCCCTATCGGTCAAAGTTGGCGTAGTAGTTGCCTTAGTTGCTATGGTCTGCGCTGGGGTGCTTGCCCTGTATCTGAATCCTTTCACCTTCTGGCTTTGCGTGGCCGCTGTACCAGTAATTGTGTTTTATCCATCTGCCAAGCGAGTGTTTGCTGTACCGCAACTGGTTATGGCCATTGCTTGGGGTTTTGCTGTACTGATTAGTTGGAGTGCCATTACTACTACTCTAGAACCAGCTACCTGGTTACTCTGGGGAGCAACGGTACTGTGGGCATTGGGATTTGACACAGTCTATGCCATGCCAGACCGGGAGGATGACCAGAGGATTGGGGTGCGCTCTAGTGCCTTGTTTTTCGGTAAGTATGCTGCTGATGCCGTAGGTGTGTTCTTTGCTGGTACTGCTAGCTTGCTTGCCTGCCTGGGAGTTGTGATGGATCTCCAACTGGCCTTTTGGTTAGCCCTAGTGATAGCGACAGTAGTCTGGATTTGGCATTATACTAGATTACGAAAGCCCAATCATCCCACATCTGTCTATGGAGAGATTTTTCGCGAAAATGTCTGGATTGGCTTTGTGCTACTGGCCGGGATGATTATTGGTAGTAATTAGGGACTTGCATCTAAAAAAAATACCAATTAAAGTAGGGTGTGCGAAATAATCTCAGAAAAGTTGCTAGTTATTCTTAGAAAGAGTAGCTCTTGATACCAATAATGGAAAGTTGAGTATCTAGAGAGACTAGTGTTTGGTGTGTGGCAGGGATTTTGAGGTATTTTTTGATAACTACCTACTGATAACTAGCAAGTTAGCTAATCTAATCTAGAATACTCAACAAAACGCAATTTTTTTTGCCTATCCTACAAGCTAAACACTGGTATTGTGTTTCTTGGCTAGTCTTTTAGTATTTTAAAAATTGCTAACAGTTAATTGTTCATTAAAAACAGTTAATTGCTAATTTTTAATGCTCTGTTTTGCCTTTTGTCTGCAAGGCTTTTACTAATGTTTCTTTCAGAGAAAAGATGGGAAACCTAATAGTGTGCAATTGTTAAAATAGTCCGAATGAGCTCATCTGGGCTAATTTTTGTAGAGGTTAAAAAGCATGAACATCAAACCATACCAGCTATCAATTATCAGTGCCTGTTTGTTTGCTCTCGTCAGCCCAACGGTGGGTTATTCCCAAGAAACTGAAACTATTTCTCAAGAGGCTGAGACTATTCCTCAAAAACCATTGACTATCCCTGAAGAAGCTGAGACTATCCTCCAAAACTCTGAGTTTGGCTATACACCTGATTTTGTCAGTTTTTACATGGAGCAATGTGTTGGCAGTAAGGGCTCAGAGGCTCAGGCATTTTGTCAGTGTACCATTGATAAAATTCAAGAAAAATTCTCTTATAAAGAGTTTCTAACTATTGGTCTAGAAATTACTGGTGGTCAGGAACCTCCTGAAGATTTGAATAAACTGATTAAGTCCTGTGAAGCTGATAACTAGTGATTAGACATCATAGGTGAGAATTAGCGATTAGTCGTTGCGATGTTTGAGCTAAACGTTAGTTTCACCAAGATGTCTATGAGTTATTAGTTATTACTCACAATAAAATGGGCAATTTTTGATTATTAATTGCCATTATTATTATGCCACCACCCCCAGGGTTGTTTCATTTTGGTCGGTTCAGCGAATCGAACAATAGAGAATGAAACAGCCCTGGGTTTATTTTGGGGGTAATCCATTGGCTCCGTTGAGTATACAGTTGACTATCGAGTAGGGGGTTGACAGGAAATTGGAGCAATATAGCACTACGCACTATGGTGTTTGACAAGTGAAGAAAAATTAAAATCGCTCAATCCCTTGATTAGTAAGCTTTTTTATTGACTATTGCGCTTCATGCCTATTGCTAGCATGCCTGGCGCGTAGCGCTATACCATGTCACCCCCCTGCTTGTCAGCTCTATTTTACTGAGATGTCTCTCGTAGTAATACTTTCAGGAGTTTTCTGCATCAGTAAGACAAATAATTAATCCTATCATAGGATCAGCTCAGAAAAAGTACCCTTAAGGGTACTGCCAAGCTAAGGTTAGATTTTATATTCTATAAAAGGTCTTGATTGAAATTTCTTACCGCCAAAGTTAAAACCTATGGTTTCTAAATACTAGAATCCTTGTGTTTTTCAAGTTTCGATCAAGTTGGGAGCATCTCAAAGTTCCAGAAGCGATGCAGCGCGGTCTTGGGGAGGCAGCGCGGTCTTGGGGGTCTCCCCCATGAGCGACTGCCGTGGTTTCCACGGGGCTTACAAGGTGCGGACGCAGGTTCCGCACACAGCCCCTCCCC
>NZ_CEYLVT010000298.1:3870-7837 GCF_982860115.1 Moorena sp. | reverse complement strand
GTGGCCCGAGGTGAAAGTGGCTTAATCAGGGGCATTCAACCCGACATGATATAAGTCTTTTCCCTCAGGATTTTAAGTGTTTTATCTGAGAAATTGTTATATACTCAGAGCTCTGGTTTGTGATACGATCCTAATTGATTAAATTGAATCAGTTTCTAATTGAAACTTCCCTCCTTTGATTTTCCTTGGCGAGTCTGATCGCGAAGGTAGGGTAAATGCATCTAAATTAATCAGCAAAAATACTCTAAGAATCAATACTTAAGGTAAGCGGTCAGCCGTCAGCTGACGTAACAGAGATTAAAGCAATGCTTACCTGTTTTATTCAAAAACTGTTCGCGTAGCGTGCGCGTAGCGCATTAACTGATAACTGACCGCTGACTATATGACTATCATTTATGGAAGCTAATGAAGTTCTAAGCAAATATAAGAATGGAGAAAGGAATTTCCGAAGGGTAAACCTCAGAGGTCAGTCTTTCCAGGGGCAAGACCTTTCAGGAGCAGATTTTAGTGAAGCTGATATTAGGGGCGCGAACTTTAAGAATGCTATTCTAACCGGAACTAAGTTCTGTCAGGCCAAGGCTGGATTACAAAAACGGTGGCTAACTATTCTTCTGTTGGTTTCATGGATAACTTCGGCATTATCGGGAATGGCCTCTTTACTTGGTGGGGCCTTAGTAGGGTTAATCTCTGACTTTAACAGCGTAGATAACCAAGTCTCCGGGTGGGTAGCTTTTAGCTTCCTAATAATAGTATATATTTTTATCCTGCGTCAAGGTATCAGATCAGGAGTGGCCATTGCCATCGCTGGGAGCAGCGTTGTAGTTATTGTTGTCGTTACTGCCAACGCCATTGGTATTGCCAGCGCAATCGTCAGCGCCACCGCCAGCACCTTTGTTAGCGCTACCGCCACCGCTATCGCCACCGCCAGCACCTTCGTCAGCACCAGCGCAATCGTCAGCGCCATTGCCAGCATTATCACCATCGGTATAGCTATAGCCACCGCCTTCGCCTTGGCCTTCGCCTTCGCCTTCCGCTTTACGGGACTCGTAGCCATAGCCGTAAGCATAGCTCTAGCCATAGCCTTGGCATTACTTGGTGCTTACCTGGGTTGGCGTGCTCTAAAAGGAGACCCCCGAGACGCCTGGATTCGTACTATTGCTATTGCCTTTGCTGCTACAGGAGGTACCAGTTTTTACAACGCTGATTTAACTGATGCTGATTTTAGCGAAGCAACTCTCAAAAGTACAGATTTAAGAGAAGCTACTGTTACTCATACCTGTTGGCGAGATACCAAAAAACTTGACCGAGCTCGACCAGGTAAAACTATCTTAGCTGATACAGCTGTCAGAGAATTATTAGTTAGTGGTAATGGTTATAATAAGTCTTATGTTGATGCCAATCTTAGAGGGGCTAATTTAAAAGGGGCTAATTTAAATCAGGCTAATCTAAAACTGGCTGATATTAGCGAAGCTACCTTAGAGGATGCTAATTTAGAATGGGCTAATTTAACTGAAGCTCAAGCAATTGGTACTGATTTTACTCATGCTTATTTTACCGGAGCTTGTTTAGAAGCGTGGAATATTGACTCAACAACTACGTTAACTAATATTGATTGTCAGTATGTGTTTTTACTAGAGAAGCCCAATCCTCAAGGAAATCGAGAGCGTTGTCCAAGTAGCGGTGACTTTCAACCAGGAGAATTTACCAAGCTATTCCAAGAAGCCTTAAATACTGTTGACCTTATTTTCCAAAATGGTGTTGATTGGAAAGCTTTTGTTACTGCTTTCAAAAAAGTCCAAGTAGAGAACGAAGATACAGAATTAGCTATTCAGAGTATTGAAAATAAAGGAGATGGTGTAGTTGTTGTTAAGGTAAGTGTTCCCCCTGACACGAATAAGGAAAAGATTCATAGTGACTTCACGCAAAACTATGAAGTTGCCCTCAAAGCTGCAGAAGAAAAATATAAAGAAAAACTAAAAGCTAAAGATGATGAGATAGTAATTTATCGTGAGCAAAGTGCGGAGTTAATCGAAATTATTAAATTACAGGCTAATAGACCTATTCAAAACATTTTTGATGTTAAAGCTAAAGCGGAGAGTGATATGTCAGATAATTCACAGAATTTGAATATAGATAATATAAATCAAAGCAAAGCTACTAATCCTAATGTTGTTTTTGCCAAAGACAATGCTAGACAAGAATTTAAAAATAATAATTTTACATCACAGCAAACCCAAAGCCTAGCCGAAGCAGCAGTAGAAATCCAGCAACTCCTCAACCAACTATCCCAGAGTAATCCCACTACAACCAACAAAGAGAAGATGATAGTTGTAGGTGAAGTTATTGACCAAATTGAGACTAACCCAACCCTAAAAGCCAAGGTGATCAATGCCCTGAAAGCAGGAGGAGTAGAAGCTTTCAAGGAAGCCATAGATCATCCTCTGGTTAATATTTTGATGGCAACAATCGACGGATGGACAGAAGTGTAGGCGTAGTGGACTGACACAGCTAAAATAGTGCAATAAGCGTAGGTTGGGTTGAAGAATGAAACCCAACACCAGTAACGCTTTGTTGGGTTTCACTACCGCTCAACCCAACAAACATTTTTAGGTGTGCCACGCTAGTAGGGTGTGTTAGGGACGGGCTGGTACTGATTTTCTCCATCGCCAGTGTTTAAAAAGCCCGTCCCGTAACGCACCACCGGGTCAAACTGGCACTAATTTTCTCCGTCGCCAGTGTTTAAAAAGCCCGTCCCGTAACGCACCACCGGATCAAACAGCTTTAATGAGATGCACCCATATGAAATCGATGTGTAGTAGTAATTTCCGAAATTGGTAGAATTTTTGGCCTACTCCACTTCAGTAATGGCACCGATTAAGATGGGAAATAGGAACTAATCTCTCAATCTTGTCACAACAATCAACAATGAAAGGACTCTGGCTCGAAAACCAGCAACTGCAACTGCGCACTGACCTACCTGTGCCATCACCACCCTCTGATGAAGCGTTAGTAAGGGTGTTGCGTGCGGGGATATGCAACACGGATTTGGAACTAATCCGAGGCTATTACCCCTACAAGGGCATATTAGGTCATGAATTTGTTGGTGTTGTGGAAGATGGACCAGAAAATTTAGTTAACCAGCGGGTGGTGGGAGAAATTAATGCCGCCTGTGGTGAGTGTCGATTTTGTAAAAGTGGACAACCGACTCACTGCCAAAACCGTACTGTCTTAGGTATTGTTAACCGTAACGGAGCCTTTGCTGACTATCTGACCTTGCCGGTAAAAAACTTACATCCCTTACCCGATAATATTTCTACTGATGCCGCCACCTTTACTGAACCTTTGGCTGCTGCTCTGGAAATTCAGGAACAAGTGAGGGTGCGTCCCGATCACCAGGTGTTAGTAGTGGGAGACGGTAAGCTCGGACAACTGGTGGCACAAACCCTAGCCCTAACGGGCTGCGATTTGCTAGTAATTGGCCGTCATCACGAGAAGTTGGCCAATTTAGAAGCCAGAGGAATTAAGGTAGGCTTTGCCGATGCCATCACTAAAGGGCCTTTCGATATCTCAGTGGAGTGTACTGGTAACCCCGAAGGCTTTGCCCTTGCCCGTCGAGCCTTGCGCCCACGAGGTACGTTGGTACTAAAAAGCACCTACGCTGGCAACCTAACCTTTGATGCCTCGTCTCTGGTAGTAGACGAAATTACCCTAATCGGTTCCCGTTGCGGTCCCTTTAAACCAGCGATAGATTTATTAGCACGAGATAAAGTAAATGTCAATTACCTAATCCAAAGTCATTACCCAGTTGAAGAAGGGTTAACCGCCTTTAACCATGCCCAGCAGCGGGGAGTCTTGAAAATTTTGCTGACCATGGATCAGAACTCTTGAAAGATCAGCAATAGGTGATGGGATGAAGCGATCAGCGCTCAGCTATCAGCTATCAGCTGAATATCAGTAGAGCGGGCAT
>NZ_CEYLVT010000298.1:0-3770 GCF_982860115.1 Moorena sp. | reverse complement strand
CCTGCCCGCCTGGGTATGATACAGGCATCCTGCCCGCCTGGGTATGATACAGGCATCCTGCCCGCCTGGGTATGATACAGGCAAGATGCCCGTTCCACAGGTGCGACCCGATCGGGAATGCGATCGCGTAGCGTGGCCTACGGTCAATCACATTTCCAGCACAACACCACACTCCCTACTCCCGATTCCCGATTCCCTACTCCCGATTCCCGATTCCCGATTCCCTAACCCCTCCTGGGAGGGGTTAGGGGTGGGTTCCGATTCCCGATTCCCGATTCCCGATTCCCGATTCCCTTAATTAAACTATGACTTATCAACAACAATCCGAATTCGAGAAATCTCTTAATATCCGTGCAATGACCACCAAACAAATTTGGTCTTATGCTACTGGAATGTTAGCCATTTGTATGATTTTTGCCCCAGGCAAATATAAGTTAGCCATACCGATGATTGTGATCGGGGGCGCAGCAACTAGCACCGCTTTTGTTTGGCACTCTCATAACAAGTCCGATAAAACCCTTCTTCCTAATCAAGTACAACAAATAGAAGAACGCCTCGGTAACATAGAAACTATTGTGGGACGGGATGATTTGGAAGTAAATTTAAAACTTAAACAGTTAGAGGAAAAGATATAGTATTTTCAGTTTAAATGTGAAACTAAGATTAAAGGCAAAAGGCAAAAGGCAGAATGCAATAGGCAATAGGCAATAGGCAGAAGGAGGTAAAAGGAAAAGCAGTAAAGATATCCTAGAATTTTTTGGTTTTATCCTAAATAAGCATTTGGTTTCATGATATATTTTTTAATGGTATAAAATTTGTATTCGAGATGTAAACTAAGAAGGTCTTTTTTGATTTTCCTATAAAAGTCTGGACCTCTTGCCTAGTTAATTAACTATTGCCTATTGCCTATTGCCTATTGCCTAGTTGATTAACTATTGCCTATTGCCTCTCGCCTCTTGCCTAAAGGAGTATGTTCACAACTAAACTAAAAATGCTATATAAATATGTAACTGCTACACTGTCTACACTACTCCTAGCACTACTAATTGGATGTAATGGGGCGGATTCCCCTAAGGGTGTATCCCCATCTCCTGATCCAGATGCTTCCCAGTCCTCAGAACCAGAGAATGCACTAAAGGTGATCCAAAAGCCTGATCAACCCCTAACTGTTGCGGAAACGAATCCTATTCCAGGAACCCAACAGAGTGTTGACCAATACCTGAAAGGATTATCTGCCAAAGGGATGACTAAGAGCAATCAAGGGATATGGATGGAATCAGGAGATACCCTGTTAGCTAATCATCAAGGCACTATTCCCTTACCGGCAGCATCCCTTACCAAAGCAGCAACTACCCTAGCTGCTCTTTCTACTCTTGGTCCTGACCACCAATTCATTACCCAATTTAGCGCAACCGGACCGATTGAGAACGGGGTGCTACAGGGAGACCTAGTGGTTGAAGGGTCAGAAGACCCGTTTTTTGTTTGGGAAGAAGCCATAGCAGTGGGCAACCAGTTAAATCAGTTAGGTATCAAGCAAGTAACCGGTAATTTGGTGATTGTGGGTAAGTTTTATATGAATTTTGAGACCTTACCCCTCAAAGCTGGCACTCTGCTCAAGCAAGGCTTGAATGGTAAGAGTTGGCCACCAGCAGCAGAAACTCAGTATCAGACCTTACCCCCAGGTACCCCTAGACCGGAAATTGCGATCGCAGGCTCTGTGCAAGTAGTAGCTTCACCCCCTGACAATCTACAGCCCCTAGTGCGCCAGTATTCCTTTCCCCTGGCGGAACTCCTGAAGAAAATGAATCGCTACAGTAATAATAAAATGGCCGAAATGCTAGCGAATACCGCTGGTGGGGCCAAAGTGGTAGCCCGCAAAGCAGCAGAAGCGGCGGGAGTACCCCCATCAGAAATTAGCTTAATCAATGGGTCTGGTTTAGGTGAAGAAAATCGCATGTCTCCTCGGGCTGTCACTGCTGTATTTCTCGCCATTGAGCGCTATCTTCAGCAATACAACATGACCGTTGCTGATGTATTTGCCATCGTAGGACAAGACAAAGGTATATTAAATGAACGTCCATTGCCTAACTTAGCAGTAGTTAAATCCGGTAGTTTGAATTATGTTAGTACCTTAGCCGGAGCCTTACCAACTCAAACCTATGGCACTGTTTGGTTTGCTGTGATGAATTCAGGGGGAGACTATACCAAATACCGGACTCAACAAGAGATGCTGCTAAAAGAATTAGTAACTAAATGGGGAGTGGTGCAATCTGTTCCTTCTGACATTAAACCATCACCCCAGAGGATCGGTAAGAAGTCGTTTAGTGAAATTGTTAGGTAGGGAATCGGGAGTCGGGAGTCGGGAGTCGGGAGTAGGTAAGGTAAGCAGTTAGCGGTCAGCGGTCAGCGGTCAGCGGTCAGTAGTCAGTGGTCAGCGCTGCATCGCTTATTCAAAAGCACCGATCTAGTAGCGTGCGCATAAGCTGATAGCTGATAGCACCGATCTAGTAGCGTGCGCATAAGCTGATAGCTGATCTCCCGATTCCCGATTCCCGATTCCCGATTCCCGATTCCCGATTCCCGACTCCCGATTCCCGATTCCCGATTCCCGATTCCCGACTCCCTGCTGTATCCTGGTTTATTGTTAACAAAACTCTCATTAACTGAGAAATATAGATGGCGAACCCAACCGCAACCTTAGAAACCTCTTTAGGCACAATCACGGTAGAATTGTTCACCGATGTGATGCCAGAGACAGCCGGTAATTTCATTAAACTAGCCCAGTCTGGTTTCTACGATGGTCTTCATTTTCACCGGGTGATTAATGACTTTATGATTCAGTTTGGCTGTCCCCATAGCAAGGATCCCAATAGTCCTCGCGCGGGTACCGGCAATGGTCCTGACGGCTGCATCCAGGATGAGCACCCGGAAAAGGCCAAAATTTCCAATCAGCCAGGTACGTTATCTATGGCCAATACCGGTGCTCCCAATAGCGGTAGTTGTCAGTTTTTCATCAATACACGGGACAATTCCTATCTCGATTGGTTTTCTCCAGGCCGCTCGAAGCACCCGGTTTTTGGTAAAGTGACTGAGGGTATGGATGTGGTGAACAAGATTCAAACCACCCCTACTGCTCGGGGTGATCGCCCCAAAACCCCTGTTCAAATGGTGAAAGTGACCATTAACGAATAACGTAAGCATAAGCGCTACGCGCACGCTACGGGAACAGCGGTCAGCAATCAGCTATCAGTAATCAGTTTTCAGTAATCAGTATATGCGCATTCGCGCACGCTACGCCAACAGCTTTTGAATAAAACAAGCTGACCACTGACGGCTGACCGCTGATTACTGACCACTGACCACTGACGGCTGACCGCTGATTACTGACCACTGACCGCTGACCACTGACCGCTAATAGCTGACGTTTGATCTTTTTCTAAGAGATTCTTCAACAAACAGAGTTGATATAATTTGACAGTATCACTAGAGGAGCAAATTCTTTAGCTTCCTCCGCTAGACATGCCCCACACCTCAATGCGCAGCATGAGTGTTTAAAGTTACCGTAAAGATAGTGGAGCCTTTATGGTTAGTCGGTTATGCGAAAAGGGTTAAAACTTTTTTGCCGATTAAGGCTCCACTAACAATCAGGTTTCGTCTCCAGGGATGAATCGCGGAGCTGGAACTCTGATAAACAGCCTGAAAAACGTTATAATAGAAATAGCAGGGAAGACAAATTAAGAGCTAACCGCCACCTGCGTGTTTAAAAATAG
>NZ_CEYLVT010000297.1:0-7941 GCF_982860115.1 Moorena sp. | reverse complement strand
ATGGAGCCGATCTGGTAATTAAAAAAGGGGATATAAAGGCTGTTGTTCAAGCCAAAATACAACAAGGTAGCGTAGGGATTAAGGCCGTTCAGGAAGTAACAGGGGCAATTGGCTATTATCAGGCGAACCTGGGACTAGTTATCACTAATAGTAAGTTTACAGAACCTGCAAAAAATCTGGCAGCTAGTAATAAAATTGAGCTTTGGGATAGGGATAATTTTAAAAAAATAATTAAAAAAATATATATATCAGGGTAAACCCATTTATTTTAAAAAAAATATATATAATAAAAACGTAAGCATATGAGCTACGCGCAGGCTATGCGAACAGCTAATGCTTACCTTGCTTTTGCTTAAGGGAGTATGTTCAC
Source organism: Moorena sp. (assembly GCF_982860115.1). Taxonomy (NCBI): domain Bacteria; kingdom Bacillati; phylum Cyanobacteriota; class Cyanophyceae; order Coleofasciculales; family Coleofasciculaceae; genus Moorena; species Moorena sp. Next base: position 7,571 of record NZ_CEYLVT010000297.1, on the reverse strand, counting down.
AATTAAAATAAAAAGGTTATATCATCTCAGGGTAATTACCCTTAATAAAAATCTCCCCATCTCCCCATCTCCCCACACTCTCGATTAATTATGGGTATTCAACCAGACTTGATATTACTTGTGTACTAGACAACGAGAGGTTGCTTTAATCCCTTCAATCACCCGCTCTAGGTCTTCAGTGGTAAGATTGGAACCAGAAGGTAGGCAAAGACCATGCTCAAATAAATCTTCTGCGATCGCACCACCAATAGAGTGACACTCAGCAAATACAGGTTGCAAATGTAATGGTTTCCATACAGGACGGGTTTCAATTTGCTTTGCAGCCAAAGCCAGGCGAACCTGCTCTCGATCTGCTCCAAAGGCATCAGGGTTAATGGTGAGGCAAGTTAACCAGCGCGTGGCTCGTCCATAGGGGGCTTCTGGCATAAATTCTATTCCTGGCAGCTCTGCCAAGGCTTCCTGGTAAATCTCGAAGTTACGCCTTCTCGCTGCTACTCTTTGATTCAAAACCCGCAATTGACCACGACCAACTCCAGCTAAAATATTGCTGAGGCGATAGTTGTAGCCAATGTGTGAGTGCTGGTAATGGGGGGCTGGGTCTCGGGCTTGGGTTGCGAGAAAACGAGCTTTGCTGACAAAATCAGGATGGTTTGAAACCAACATGCCGCCACCAGAGGTAGTAATAATTTTATTGCCATTGAAGGAGTAAATACCAATTTCCCCAAAGGTTCCGGGAGAGCGACCTTTGTAGGTGGCACCTAAGGCTTCAGCAGCGTCTTCAATCACGGGAATCTCGTAGCGATCGCAAACCTCTAAAATCGGATCAATATCAGCACTTTGACCATACAGATGAACTAAAACCAAGGCTTTAGGTAATTTCCCCAGTCGAGCCCGCCAATCTAGAGCTTGCCGCAGTAAGTCGGGATCCATATTCCAGCTAGTGCGATCGCAGTCAATGAACACTGGCTTGGCTCCCAAATAAGTAATTGCGCTAGCAGTAGCGATAAAGGTAAGGGTAGAGCAAAAGACTTCATCCCCTGATTTAACCCCAACTAGCCGTAGCGCTAGATGCAAGGCTGCTGTGCCAGAACTAACAGCAGCCCCATGGCGAGTACCCACAACTTGGCAAAATTCTTGCTCAAAAGCATCCACATGGGGACCCACTGGCGCAATCCAATTTGTTTTAAAGGCTTCTTTAACAAACTCCAGTTCCTGATCACCCATGTGGGGTGTAGACAAAAGAATTGGTTTATTCATAGGAAAATAATTATTAATAAAACTGCTGTACTAATGACTACAACGATAGGCGGGGAAGAATTTGGACTGGAGGAGTTTGTCTGGATCAGTGTTTAATGCTTTGGCTCGTAAATCAACGAGATAACTATACTTTTCTTGATCAGTAATTAAACGTAGTGTCAGGAAGGTGTGTCTTTGCTTGGAGAAACCCGCTTTGAAATTGTAGAGACTATCTTTTGCTCCTCCTACACCACCGCCAAGGTGCAAAAATTCATTGCCCCGTTCTTTAGCCCAGAGTCGGACAAAATCTGTTTCTAAAACACTTGGAGATTGTTTATAAAACTGGGTTTTAGTTCCACCCAGGACAGCTTGAACGATGCCACAGCATTCTGTGTAAATACCAGCGGATATGATTTGATTATCCAGTTCAACGATACAGAGGTGAAGTTGCTCTCCTAGTATCTCTAACAGTCCGACAAAGTAATCATAGTTAAAATAATAAAACCCTGAAGCACCTACCCGATCCATAGTCTCTTGATAGACTTCAATAAATTCCTGAATGTAGTCTTTAAATGGAACCATTCTGGCTGTCATCCCAGCACGCTTACACTTATTAATCTTATTGCGATGATCTTTGCGGGTATGACTCCATATTTCAGACTCAGGGAGTGTTAAATCAATGGAGATTGTCTCGCCATTGAAGGTAAACGGGTTAGGGTTAAATAATTCATTAATGTTATGATTAAGTATGGGATGAAGTCGCAAGAAGGCTGAACATACTCCCTTGACAGATAACACACGTTTGAATTCAGCCATTGCTGCATCAGGAAACCCTGGTGTGCTAGCAGCTGCCTCACTTAATAAAATTCCTGGATAACCATAGGGAGAGACCACATCAAATAAATCCCCTGAGTCTTGATCGCAAATGTCATCACATTTGCGCAGTAAATAAGGAACGAAGAAAATTTTATCTCCATCGGCTATTACAATTGCTTCCGGTATCCCTTGATTTCGTCTAGACTCTAGAGTAAAATAGTCGGCTATATGATAGATATCATGACGTAATTGCTTTAGGGTTTCTCCCCATAACGGGCTTAAAAAATCAATGATTTTACTATCCATACTTTTCTATAAAAAACTAATGATTAAATTTGCTACTATTTCAAAACGTTATTCAAACTTAAAACACTATTTATGACTTACGCAGTTAAACCAAAAATCAAGGGTTTCAGCTATAGGGAACAGGGAACAGCGGATCTGGGAACAGAGGGTTAAAGAAATTTTATATATCTGAATGCGTAAGTCCTGTATTGCTACATAATAATCACCCCATCACCTGATTATCATCTTGTAGCAGGAATAAATTTAATTGGTATTAACAAGAGGGAGAGCTCCCCTGAAACTCACTTAACGTAGAGTGGGTTGGGTTAACAATACCTTCGCGCTTGGTCACTTTAATAAAGGTTAGAAATAGGATTTTCAAATCAAGCCAGAGATTCCAGTTATCAACGTACCAAACATCACATTTGAATTTATTTTCCCAACTAATGGTGTTGCGACCATTAACCTGTGCCCAACCCGTAATACCAGGTTTCACCTCATGGCGGCGTGCTTGTTCACAATTGTAGCGATCTAAATACTCCACCAGTAAAGGACGAGGTCCGACAAAACTCATATCCCCTTTCAGAACATTCCAAAGTTGAGGAAGTTCATCTAAACTGGTTTCCCGTAGAAATTCACCAATTGCGGTCAGGCGTTCTTCATCGGGAAGTAGATTACCATCGCCGTCGCAATTATCAGTCATGGTGCGAAATTTATAGAACTTGAAAATACGACCATCTTTCCCCGGTCTTAGTTGGGTGAAAACAATTGGCCTTGCCATACTGAAGTAGATTGCGATCGCAATAATTAGGATAACAGGCGATAAAACAATCAGAGTGGTTGCGGCAACAAATCTGTCAGCAAAATCTTTAATTAGTTGTTGTAAGTTATTGCTAGTAATTTTTTTAGTCATAGTTCAAACAATTTTTTTATCTTATTAAATAAAAAATATAACGTTTGAACTGGGATGTGTTGCCACAATGGCTATTACTAGTTATTAAGTCTTAGGTATTAGGTATTAGGTATTAGGTATTAGGTATAATAGCAATCCGTGTAGGAATTGTAATAAGTTTTGTTCCTTGCTCCGTGCTCCCTGTTTTATACTCCCTTCTCCCTGTTTCCTACTCCCTACTCCCTACTCCCTATTCCCTATTCCCTTTGTTATAGTGATTAATGACTAATCATGCACACACTTAAAATCCCACGACTTGTATAACGTGGGATGATTTAATATCAAAGATATTCACTTGGAGATGGGGATATGGGGAGATCAGAAGCTCGGGAAATGAAATTGATGTGTAACCGTAATCAGCGAGAATTGGTATTATCCCCCCGAAGATCGGCAGGTGGTCAATCTTAAAGCTTAAACAAAAACTGCTTGAATTAAGCCCATCTGTTTACATAGAGTCATTGTAAACAGGCCAAAGTCCAGTGCCTAAAGGTGTCAAAATGCGATCGCTTATTGCTTCACTATACAAAGTCTCATGGAGTTCCAGAATGTTTTGTAAATCATAAGCACTCATGTGCTCCCGTCCACGTTTGCCCATAGCTAATGCGTCTTCAGGATGGTCTAATACCCAGGTCATGGCCTGAGCGATTCCCTTGATATCCCCCACCTCAACCAAAAGACCACAGTCTCCTGCCAGCAAATCCCTAGTGCCACGGATATTAGTCCCAATCACTGGTGTTTCCAGGCACAAGGACTCCATCACACTTCTAGGAAGTCCTTCTTGTTCTGAAACCAACAGTGTTGCGATGGAGGCTTGTATCAAAGTCGGAATATCCCGGCGGAAACCAAGGAAATGTACCTGATGTTTAATGCCTAGAGCTGATGCCAAGTCTTGCATTTGTTGAGTCCACTCTTCATCTCCATCTCCGGCCAATGCCAAGTGGACATCAGATCGCTCCAAACAGGCAAATGCCCTTAAAATATCTTGATGATGCTTGCGAGGGATAAACTCAGCAACTGACAAAAATAGTGGATTTTCCGGTGCTATTCCCAGCTCATCGTACACCCCCATTACCTCAGCTACAGGAGTCGAATCAAAATTGTAGTATTCCAAATCAACACCGATTCCTGGCATATAACGAATCTGTTTTGGTGGCACGATATTATAGTGCTTAGCTGCCTCTTTATCCTCATGATTAATTACTACTAAATAGTCAGTCCAATGTCCAGCCAATTTTTCCAATGTCAGAAACAAAGCATTTTTTAAAGGTTGCCCCCCACGATAGAAGTGAAAGCCATGAGCCGTGTAAATTATCCTGGGTTTTCCCTGCTTTATTAAACCCCTTAGAGCATAACGAGTAATAAAAGCCGCTACTGGAGTATGTACATGAACAATATCATAGTTCTTTTGAGCAATTACTTCTTGGATAGTTCGCGGAGCCAACAGTAGATTCTGTGGATCCAAGGGATTGCGTGACCACTGCACATCCCAAACCTGGTCAAAAGCTGCCAAGCATTCCTCACAAGCCGAAACTCCCTGAGCCATAGCATCGACTTGCCAGCCTTCAAACCGGAAGTGGTGAGCCAAGGGAAGCAGGAAGCCACGGATTGTATCCGGAATAGTAGTTATGATTAAAAGTCTATTCATGATTATTTATTACTCAATACTAGTTATCTTGGTTTACAAGAATTAAAATCTCCCTAATTAGCTATCAGGATTAATGACTGACGCAATCAGCATTATTTTTAAGCTAAAATCAGTTCATATAAACTTTCATATTGAGCGACCACTGAGTTTATAGAAAAGGAATCAATAATTCTAGACCTTGCTGCTTTTCCTAACATTTTCCTACCTTCATTACCCATCAAAATTAGCTCTTTCCAAGCCCTAGCCAATGCTTCTGAGTTTCTTGGGGGTACCACTCGTCCGGTATTACCCACAATCCAGGCTGAATCACCCACATCTGTTACCACACAGGGAACACAACTCGACATAGCCTCTCCAATAACTAAAGGAAAAGCTTCCCCATAGGCAGAAGCCAGAGTATTAATATCTAGAGCAGCAGTAAGGCGAGGAATATCACTGCGTTCTCCTAGTAAGTGGATATGATTCGATAGTCCTAAGTCCTGAATCAACGAACATAAAAAATTATTATTTTGGTCAACTTCTGTGCCAACCATAATAAAATGTACATCAGTAAAATCTTTGACTAATAATGAAGCAGCCCGGATAAAATTAGGGTGATCCTTCATGGGATGATAACGACCAATCAATCCGATTAAAACCGATTGCTCAGACAACCCTAATTCAGAACGAAAACCTGCTCTAGCTTCCAGGGATGGTTTAAATAAAGACGTGTCAAATCCATTCGGAATTACACAGCTGTTTTGCGAAGAATATCCCAACGCTTCATGCTGTAATTTACTTTGGTTAGATACAAAGCAAATTCCCTGGATAAATTTAGAAATAATAGCACCACTTTTAATCAGAGATGCTGTCATTTTATTCTCAGAGGACAAGGAAGAAACTGAATGATGAATGCTCCACAAAAGTGGAATTTTATGGGTATAAAAACTACTAGCTAATTTGGCAGCTATATTTCCGTGATACATCCATCCCTGAATTAGGTCAGGCTTGAGAGTATTCACCGTATTAATTAACTTAGACAATGCTTTCAGGGTTGGAACCTTTCCTGGTTCAAGACCAATATGAGCAACAGGTATACCCAAAGATTCAATGCGATCGCCTACCGTATCACGCCCCATTAGAGACAGTACCACTGGACTAAAGCGGTTTCGGTTGATCTTGGATAGGAGATGATATAACATCAACTCCGCACCTCCTATAGAGACTCCAGTGGTAAGATATAGTATTTTCATAGTTTATAGTTCTTTTTCCAATAAACCTTGCTAACGAAAGATAGTAATAGACCCATAGCCGCAAAAAACCAAAAATTAGCAATTAGGTAAGCCTCTGGGTCACCAAAGGTAATAAAATCTATCCAGGTTACAGCTGTTAAAATATAAACAAATGGCATCCAGTAGATTGTATGTAGCTGATTATTAAAAATAGTTTGTAGATAACGACCAATCCAACCAAAACTCAACGATATAATAATTAGTCCGATCCAAGACATACTATAGATACCAAAGGCCAGTATACCTGGTGGGATAGCAAACTCATTGGAGCCTATGATATTTGCTGTATTCTCAAAGGATAGGGTTTCTGGGAACTCCATATTAGTCAGACGCTCCGGTATTAAGGAAAGCACTCCATAGTAGATATCCAGAAATAGCCGCATTGGATAATGATTATTAAAAGCTGCATCTAGGGAATGAACTGGAAAGACAAAGTTCTCTACTAGTTCGATAATGCTAAAGCTTTCATTGGAACCACTGTCCAGAGATTGTCTAAAGCGTTCCACCACAGCAACATAGCCATCTGGCAAAGCGCTTAAGCTAAAAAACAGGGTTTTGCCGTGAATCAGAAACAGAGCAGCACTAGAGACAAAAGTAAGGGTAAAAGTCAAGGAAAATTTGCCAGTTTTTAGGACATAAACTAAATAAAAACCGATAATGTATCTGACAAAAGGAATACGCCCAGCTGTTAAGGTTGCTGAAATCCAGGAAGCGACTACAGATAGCAAAAATAAACTAAATAGAATGAATTTACCTTTTTTTAGGTTGCTAAAAAATACCAGGGCGGCCAATAAATAAGAGGCAAAGAATGAAAAGAACATAAAATTCTTAAAAAAAACCAGGTTGCCACTTTCAACCGTGGTTGAGCGAATCAGGTGGCTTTTAGCAAGGGCTACCATAACGCCACCATACTGAGAGCCATAGATTTGAATAGATAGACAAGAAAATAGCAGCAGAAAAATAGCAAAAACAATCACAACCTTGTCACTATAGCTCTTGATAGTAATCGTTTTACCGAATTTTTCAGCTGACTTAGAATAGAAACCAATAACAATCAGAACGTATCCCACAAATATAGCAATAACTGTTTGTGGGTTGTCAGTGTATAAGGTATTTCCCCAGTTCAACTCATGCCTAGCATTTTCTAGGTTAGCTGATAAGACAAATCCTGGAAAAGCATAGACAAGAAAGAAAATCAAGTTAGCCAAGGTCAGGAAATCCAACTTACCGGTTTTTTTTCGTTTTATTTCTGTAAGGAACATACATAAGATGAGTCCCAAGTAAGCTGTGGCTAACATAGTCAATTATTTCTATAGCAAAGGGAGTAGGGAGTAGGGAGTAGGGAGTAGGGAGTAGGGAGTAGGGA